>CAJXDJ010000009.1 GCA_913052045.1 uncultured Dehalococcoidia bacterium | reverse complement strand
CGTATGTCTCCGTTTAAAGAAAAGCAATTTCTGAATTTAGTAAATGTGATTCGGAATGCGGATGCTAGCGTAGTAAATATAGAAATGCTATTCCACAACTTCGAGATGAGTTGGAACATGAAAGATACGGTTTCATTTCAGGTTTCCGACCCGCGGAATTTGGAAGAATTAAAATGGATGGGATTTGATGCAGTCACAACTGCTAATAATCATAGTTATGATTATTCAGAGAGTGGATTCCTGACAACGCTAGAGGCTTGTGAAAGGTTCAAAATACCGCATGCTGGAGGCGGCCGAAACCTCGACGAAGCACGCGCTCCAGCCTATATAGATACTGCAGGCGGGCGCGTGGCTATTATGGGAGCAACGACAACATTTTCAGATGAATCTAGAGCGGGTAGGGGCAGGCCAGATTTCCCAGGAAAACCTGGATTGAACGCGCTGAGACATGATGTTATACATCATGTTACCGAATCGGCATTTCAAGTCCTGGAAAGAGTAAAAATTGAGTTAGGTTATCAAGAAGAAGAGGACAACAAGAGTAGGTTTACACCATTTCTTGGAGAGAAATATGTTGGGCAGGGTAAGACTAAATTCCTTAACGGTAAATTTTTGAAAGATCAACAATTTTCAGTAGAAACTTTATGTAACAAAGAAGATCTTCAGGGAATTGCTCATTGGATAAGAGGAGCAGGAAAAGCAGCAGACTTTCTTATTTATGGAACGCATTGTCATGAGAGTGGACCTGAAGGGGAATATCACGGAGGATCCCGCCTGTCACCTCCAGCATTCCTGCGGGAATTCGCACATTTTGCCATCGACCAGGGCTGCCATATGTTCTTGGCTCACGGGCCGCATTTTTTGAGAGGCATCGAAATCTATAAGAATAGGCCTATTTTCTATAGTTTGGGCAATTTCATATTTCAAAACGAAACAGTTCAGCGTCTACCAGACCAAGCCTATAGAGGTATGGGGCTCTCTTATGAGCACACCCCAGGTGATTGGGGGCTGGAACGATCACGGGGTGAGACTGTAGGGTTTGCGGCTGACCCGGTTTTCTATAGAAGTGCGCTACCTGTTTGTCGTTATGAGGACGGAGAACTTGTAGAAGTGTTGATATATCCCATAGATCTGGGATTTGGACAGCCTATGAGCCAGCGGGGACGGCCTGTTTTAGCGGACTCACGGGTTGCCCAAGATGTATTGAAATGGCTACAAGCGGTGTCAGAACCATATGGAACAGACATAGAGATTAAGGGGAATTTAGGAATTATCCGGGTTTGAGAATATAGGAACAATGAGTTCCCGATAAAATGAATCTAATGGTATGGAAGTTTCTAAAATCGGGTATTCAATGATGGTTTGGGTAAAGTCCATGAGAGAATGGAGGCAATGAATGTGAGGAATACTGCAGGAATAAGTGCCCACTGATAACTTTGGGTTTGATCGAAAACCCAACCTGAGAAAAGAGGTGCTGCAAAACTAAACCCCTGCATAGTTGCGACCACATAACCTCTTAAAGCTCCAAAATGTTTCCTTCCAAAACTTTCGGCTAGTATAGACCAACTTAGTGGCCAGTTTCCCTGATTGGGGGACCATAAAATAAATATAGATATCATCCACCAAACGGGTATCACTCTCACACAAGCCAGTTGAATGAGGGCCACAGCAGCGATTGCATCGCCTATGGATACGAGTTTGTGTTTCTCTACCCTATCTCCAAGCCAACCCATAAACAGGGCGGTTGGTATTCCTACGAAAGCAAATATACCAATCAAGATCCCTGCCGTTGATTCGTCTATACCTTTCCATTTCATAATGGCTACCATATGTATCATCATAGTATTAAAAACGAAGGCACGGATTCCTAACGTGCATGCTAGTTGCCAATATGTTCTGGTTTTGAAAGCCGCGCGAATGTCGAAATCTTGTATGGGTTGAGACACTGCTCGGGATTTTTTGGTGACAGCGATTGACGAATCCATTTCGTCTCCATCCGGTAACAAACCTCGGCTTTCAGGGCTGCTAAAAAGACGAGTAGCTAGAGGCAATACGATTAACCATATTAATATGCCTAAAAGAAGAGAGGTATCTCTCCAACCCAATTTACTTACGCTGAATGCTACCAGGGGTGTAATTATGGTCCCTCCAGTAGCGAATCCAGCCGCAGTCAATGATAGGGCAATACTGCGTTTTTTATTGAACCATCTGCTCACAGCCGCTAACGTAGGCGCATCAAATCCAGATACCATGCCCAAGCCTATTACACCTACAAAAATGAATAAATATAAACCATAACTAGGTGTTCTACTTAATAAGATAAACCCGAATCCGGCGATAAGTGCAGAGAGAAATAAAACTCGCGCGGGGCCGAATCTATCAGTTAAAGTGCCAAACAAAGGGCTTAGAAAAACTCCAGTTAATCGAGATATTGACATAGGTAGAGCAGCTGTGGCTCTACTGACCCCAAAGTCTCGACTAATTGGCAGGAAAAAAATAGCCATACTCCAGTGAAAAACTCCCTGAAGGATAGCGCTCACTACGAAAGATATGGATACTATCCACCAACCATAGAAAACCTTCGGCTTACTCATTGAAGGTGTCTGTAACTTAAAGTATAACCGCGAGTAGTACGATCTTTGATAGCATTCGTCAACGAGGGTTTTCCATTATTCATACGGGCATGCTACTTGAATAGATGCAACGATATGGAACGGATCTATTATAAATGATCGAGTTTGACAAATCTTAGTTAAACCGGTCAGGTGATAATGAATCGATGGGAACACTTGGCTGGGCGTTAGTTATCAATTGGCAGATTATTTCAGCCATAGACGGGCTAAGTAGGATTCCCCTTCGTCCTGCGCCTGTGGCTATATAAATACCATTCGATTTAGTAGTCTTCCCCAAAATAGGTTGGCCATCTGGAGTAACGGGTCGCAGGCAGGCTGTCTGGTCTTTAACAACTCCGATAGATATAGAAGGAAAAAAAGAAGAGACATTGGAAATAATGGACTTTCTGCCTTCTGTTGTTGGATTATCTGAGAATCCAACATTTTCTTCAGTTGTCCCTGCCCAAACTAATCCACTTGGTTTGCTCGCTACATAATTACTTCCCTTGTAAACACTGTACTCCAAAGGTGGACCAGAAAGCTCAATCCTTAATATTTGACCTTTCAAGGGGGAGACCGGGACTGATATGTTTAACCATTCTCTCAACATATTGGTCCAAGGACCCATTGAGAGCACGATTTTTTCGGTATTAATGCGGCTGCCATCCAGAATAATTTGAAAACCAGAACCGCTCTTTTTTATATTAGTTACCGACCCATTAATTATACGAGCACCTTTTTTACGGGCGCCCTCTATTAGGGCATTTGTATAACCATATGCGTCGAGTAACCAGGTACCGTTTATTAATAGGGATTTAGGATTTGCGGATTTTATTCTAGGGTCTAAAGAGCGAAGATCATTTTGGTCTAACCAGTGGCCTGAAATCCCTTCGATGTGTTTTGAGAGGGTCATGAGTCCTTCCAATCTTGTCGTCGTCTTTTGGGTTGTTGACAGATAAATCGAATCTTGCTGGCGCGCCTGATAATCTAAGCCTGTAATTTCCAAAAGTTCGGGTGCGAGAGTTTGGTGTAAGTTAAAGCCTTGGATAGATAATGACTTTAATGGATATTGATCATGGGTTGTTTCGAAAAGAGGACTTAATAGGCCTGCAGCGAACGACGACGCAGTCTTTCCAAAAGCAGTTCCCAGCACGAGCGTTACCGATATTCCTTTTTTAGACAGAAGATAAGCAGTGGCACTGCCTACCGCTCCACCACCTATTATTACCACATCACTCATGGGATCTGACTTTTGTTTTCTCATCGTTAAGAGCTATGTTACCATCAGTTAAAGTCTTCATGGACCTGTTGGACAGTGTATTCGGTTTGGGTTTGGTAATGATTTTGGGTAATCGTCCGTTGGAGTAGAAATGAGAATAGCGGATAGGATGCGAGATCTCAGCAGTGAAATGGCCTTTGAGGTATTGGCCAAAGCAAAGGACCTTGAAGCACAGGGTAGGGACATAGTTCATCTTGAAATAGGCGAACCAGATTTTGACACTCCTGCCCACATAATCGAAGCGGGCATTAAGGCGATTAAAGAGGGATATACTCATTACGGTCCGACCGCAGGACTGCCTGATTTGAGAGTGGCTATCGCCAAGAATGTCAAAGAAACCAGGGCAATTGAGATAGACCCCGGAAGAGTTTTGGTAACTCCTGGGGGGAAACCAATAATATTCTTTACTGCTCTTGCTCTTGTTCAACCGGGTGATGAGATAATGTATCCGGACCCGGGCTTCCCAATTTATGAATCTATGGTTCGCTTTCTGGGGGCGAGACCAGTTTCTATACGGTTAAGCAAAGAAGAGGGATGCCATTTAGATTTAGAAGATTTAGAGTCAAAAATATCTAGGCGAACAAAAATGATTATCATTAATTCCCCGCATAATCCTACAGGGTCGATAATGTCGAGACAGGAAGTAACAAATTTGGCTGGGATCATTAAAACAAGAGAGGATATTTATGTTCTGTCCGATGAAATTTACAAAGATATCCTGTATGGAGGGAAGCATTTTAGTATCGCGGCTATACCAGGCATGGAACAGCGAACTATTATCTTAGACGGATTTTCTAAGTCCTATGCTATGACTGGGTGGAGATTAGGCTATGGGATCTTTCCTGACGAGGTGTTTCCGCATGTGGATAAACTTGCTGCGAATTCAGTATCTTGTGCTGCTTCGTTCACTCAGAAAGCGGCAATAGCTGCTCTAGAGGGCCCTCAAACGATGGTAGTAGAACGAGTTTGCGAGCTGAGACGCAGGCGCGATGTAATGGTCAAAGGGTTGAGAGAGATACCGGGCATTGAATGTCCTGAACCGCAAGGAGCCTTTTACGTTTTTCCAAATATTAAGGGAACAGGGATTACGAGTTGGGAATTCCAGGAAAGAGGCCTCAAAGAAGCTGGCGTAGCTCTTTTAGCTGGCGAATCTTTTGGAAGTTATGGCGAAGGCTTTGTCAGGCTTTCATATGCTACCTCAAAACAGAACATTGAAAAGGCGCTTGAGAGACTCAGGGATTGGGTTGCGAAGGCCAAAAATTAACAAATAATGGAGTGATTATGTCATTTGAACTTGTCTGTATTGAATGTGGTTATACTCATGACAATTCCCAATACAGGATTTTATGTGATAAATGCACAGGGCTTTTAGATACCCGATATGATATAGCCCCAACTGTGGAGGCCCGCGTTGTCTCTAGGGCTACTGGTACGGCTCGATATTTACCGTTGCTGCCCATACGAAATAGTGAGAATTTGGTTACTATGAATGAAGGCAACACGCCCTTAGTCAGGTTATCCAAAATTTCTGATGAACTCGGGTTGGCCTCCGTTTGGGGGAAAATGGAATTTTTTAACCCTACTGGAACATTTAAGGATAGAGGCAACTGTGTACAAGTGTCGGTTCTAAAAGATACAGGAGTAGTTGAAGTAGCCGAAAGTACGGGAGGTAACGGTGGCAACTCTACTGCGGCATACTGTGCAAGAGCTGGGATTGTATACCATGCTTTCATGAGCACTTCTATAAAATCCTCCCAGAAAGCTAATGCAATTGTTTACCATGGTGCAAAAGTCCATTGGATTGATGGAGATAAGCTGGATGTGGAGGAAGCTACCAGAAATTTTTCTAAGGAAACTGGAATTCTTCATTTGCGGTATGGAGAGAATATTTATTTTATTGAAGGCAAAAAGTTGATAGCTTACGAATTGCCCGATCAAATGGATTCAATGCCAGATCATGTGGTCGTACCAGTGGGTAATGGATCTATATTAATGGGTATTTACAAAGGATTTCGAGATATGCTCGAAGATGGTCGCATAAATAAAATCCCGGCACTTCATGCAGTGCAAGTTGAGGAAGTACAACCCTTGGTTGCAGCTTTTGAAGGAAGGGAATGGACGGCGACTAGGGATGATCCTAAAAGCCGTGCTACCGGCATTACTGTTAAAGTACCCCCTAGACCCCAAGTTGTAGCCCAGAACTGTAGGGAGACAGGAGGTCAAGTAATAGCTCTAGCAGAGAACAGAATTTTATGGTGGCATAAACGATTAGCCAGTCTTGAAGGACTACTGGTGGAACCCGCCTCTGCAGCGACCTTGGCTGGAAGTGAATTATTAAGGCAACGTGGGGTAATCAAACAAGGAGAAACCGTTCTTGTGCCATTAACAAGCCTTGGGATTAGAGAGCCTTTAATTTAGGGGGCCAATTCTTAATATAGAACTTGAAAGGCATAAATGTGTGTATGGAAAAGAAATCAACTAACAGTGAGAAAGACTAACAACAATGCCAGCAAATCTTACACCCCAGTATAGATTGGCAGAACAATGGTATAAACAAGCTACTACTTTACCTGAAAAGATTGATGCTCTGCGCGATATGATGGCGATTATTCCCAAGCATAAAGGAACTGAGCATTTGCGAGCTGGGTTGCGATCAAGAATGTCTAAGCATGTACATGAATTGGAAAATCCAAAGGGTAGTGTCGGGGGTGGGACGCAGCCTTTCAATATACGAAAGGAAGGAATTGGCCAAAGCGTATTGATAGGATTAGCCAATTCAGGAAAATCCGAATTATTGAATGCTTTAACTGGTATGCACGCAAAGGTGGGAGACTATCAATTTACTACACAGATTCCTAACGTAGGAATGATTCAATTTGAAAATGTCAGAATTCAACTGATTGATCCCCCTAGTTTGGAATTTCCTGATACAAAAACCCAGGTCTACGGCCTAATCAGGAATGCTGATATTTTCATTTTTGTGGTAGATTTGACGACAGATGCGACGAAGCAGGCAGAGGATTTATGTGCAATTCTTGAGACATACGGTTTTGACTTTTATGAATGTAGCCAAGGCGTAACGGACGATAATAAAAGATTAAAGAAAATGGTTTCCATCCTTGCTAATAAGTGGGATAGTGAAGGCGCAGCAGTGGTATGGAAACAATTAGAAAGATCGTTCGGAAGCCGATTTCCACTTCTCCGGACTTCATGTCTTGATGGTACAGGGCTGGATAACGTGGGACAAATGTTATTTAAACAGTTGGGAAGAATGAGAATCTATACTCGAATGTCCACGGGAAATGTTGATTACCAAAACCCCATAGTGTTGGAACAGGGTTCTACCGTTTCAGACGCGGGAGAGCGTCTCCACAAGAAATGGAAAACAGGCGTAAAGTATGCGTCATTATGGGGTTCTGGAAAATTTGATGGGCAGAGAGTGAGCAGAGAATATGTTCTATCTGATGGAGACATTGTAGAACTACATAGTTAGGTAGGATCCTGTACTAACGATTTCTACCACCCGCCTGATATTGATGTAGTTCATTGGACTTGGGCAATCTGATCCGGAGTTTAAAATATCCCAAGGAATTTATGCATTAGGGGGATAACCCTCCATGTTGTGGGGGGGTGTGTGTGTGTTTTATTCTAATACCATGGATCCAATATAAATAGAATGCGTCAATTGGTTTTATGGGTTTAGTGTTTACCCCAAGTTGTTTAGTTTCTTACCACCAAGAAGATGCATGTGAAGATGTTCTATTTCTTGTCCAGCGTTCTCTCCCTGGTTCACTATTAGTCGGAACCCAGAAATAGTTACTTCCTCCCTACGTGCCATTTCTTCAGCTACAATAAACATGTGGCCTAGTATTCCTGAAGTCCTGCCTGCCGAATAAGCCAAGTTTTTAATATGCGGCTTGGGGATTATAATTAAATGCGTTGGAGCTTTTGGGTTGATATCTCTGACAACTATCAGGTCTTTATTGCGAAATAGAACATCAGATTCTATCACTCCGCTAAATATCCCGCAGAAAATGCAATCTGTATCATTCATTAAAGCGATCCTCTCCTAAGACTTCCTATATTTTTGGTCAATATCTCGACGTGAAATTGTGTTTCCCCAAACGATTGTTCTTGGACCCTAGCCCTTCTTGTGTAAAGCTGCAAGTCGTGCTCCATCGTGAACCCAATGGCTCCGTGGCACTGATGTGACAAGGTACATATTCTGTTATAAGCTTCGTTAACCCAAGCTTTCGCCATAGAAACTTCCTTTCGCGAATTGAAGCCTTGAGATAAAGACCATGCAGCTTGATATGTCAGATATCTACACCCTTCGACATCGATGGCCATGTTTGCACAGTGATGTTGTAGAGCTTGAAATGTGCCGATAGGCCTACCAAATTGCACACGTTCTTGCAGATGTTCAATTGTTTTGTCCAAAATTATTTCTGCACCCCCTAACATTTCAGCGCATTTCAACATTGTTCCTAATTGTAATGCCCTATCGACTAACGGCCAACCGTTATTGAATTCACCGATCAATGAGGAAAGGGGAAGTTGTGTATTGACTAAGCGCAGCTCTCCTTGTGCGTCAAAAGACATGGTTTTGTGGGCCCGGATATCTATGCCGTCGCTACCTGTTGGGGCAAGGAATAAAGAAATATTGGTAGGCTTAGAGCCCGTTCTGGCTGCTATTAAGATGTAGTCAACATTTTGTGCATCTGGAACGAAAAGTTTAATCCCGTTAAGTATATAATGATCATTTTTCCTTACGCATATTGTCTCGATATCTTCTGGGGCTAACCCCCCAGTTTCTTCAGTCACTGCGAGAGTGGCCGTTATCTGTCCACTTGCAAGCTTTGGGATCATAAGAGATCGAGTTTCATTATCTGCCTCTTTCAATAGCGTTAGGCCTACTAGACCTATTGATGAGCAAAATGGCCCAGGCACCAAATGACGCCCCATTTCTTCTACAAGGGCGCAAAGGTCTATCAAGTTTCCTCCAGTGCCTCCGTACTCCTGGGGAAAAACTATTCCCATCCAGCCTAATTCAGCCATAGCAATCCAAAGGTCGTTGGAATAATCTTTTGTATCTTCCGCAAGTTTGCGTACCATGGAAGTGCCCCACGTTGATTTTAAAAACTGACGAGCCTCAGTAACCAACATTTTTTGTGTGTCTGTAAAACTTAAATCCATTTGATTAATTCCGCGGTAATTTTAGACCCCGGTTCGCAATGATGTTTCTCTGAATTTCGGAGGTTCCAGCCGCTATTGTGTTCATGAAGCTGTAGCGCCAACATTCCTGAACGTATCCTGATAGTGCCGAATGATCATCATCAGACGTTAACGGAGCATATAAGCCTAAAATTTTTAGTCCGGCTGCTGCTACTTTTTGGAAGGTTTCACTTCCGAATACTTTGCTCATTGAAGCTTCTTTAGTAGGAACAATATGTTGGGATTGAAGCCACGCCGTTCTATAGGAAATGAGCTTAGCTACCTCAGTATCTATATATAGTTTGGCTAATAAATCATTAATCCACCATTTGCTGAGTCTATGGTTGCCTGCTTCTTGGGCTTTGATAACATACCCTGTGAGGTCATCCAGGAGTCGTTTAGCTTGTGCAGCATAATCAATGCCGGAGCGTTCAAAATCCAGTAAAGTAACAGCTACATACCATCCCTGGCCCTCTTCTCCTACAAGTTTATCTTTTGGTATTCGAACGTTGTCGAAAAAAATTTGGTTGAATTCGTGCCTTCCTGCCATGTTGATTATGGGTTTGATTTCTATCCCATGTGTTCGCATGTCCAGTAGGAAGAAGCTAATTCCACGATGCTTAGGAGCGGTTGGGTTGGTACGAGCTAATAACATCATCCAATCAGCCTTGTGGGCCATAGATGTCCAGACTTTTCCACCGTTAACTAGATAATGATCCCCCATGTCCTCAGCTTGGGTTCGAAGAGAGGCGAGATCTGAACCAGATTCTGGCTCACTATATCCTTGGCACCATTGCACCCTACCTTCTGAGATGGGGGGTAGAAACTCCTCCTTCTGCTCTTCACTTCCGTAGATCATTAGTGTTGGTCCCAACATTCGTGAACCGAACACATCTCGACCAGGTATAAGATGGTATGACATCTCTTCGTTAAAGATAAGGCTTCGTATTGAAGAAGCGTCTTGGCCACCGTAGGATTTGGGCCAATTCATTGTAAGCCAACCCTTTTCTGCCAGTTTCCGTCGGATTACAGTTGTGAGTTTCCATTCTTGCTCGTCCGTCATATTTCCAGGGAATGGCATGGGTTGGGGGGTGTCGCTTTTAAGAAATAAAAGCAACTCAGTCCTAAATCTCTCATCTTCCAACGAAAAGCGGAAGTCCATTGGCTAAGACCTCGTGATTTGAATGGAACAAAAAAAATCTTGTTGTTAAGCACTGCCTACGGATATACATGTAACCGTGCGAACCACACCGGGGAAGTGAACTTTTTCAGTGACCATGTCACCTATTGAAGTTATGTCCTTTCCCTCCATCACGGCGATAATGTCATATGGACCGGTTACTACGTCTACAGATAGAATGCCATCTACTTCCCCCAGGGCGTGGGCCACGTCTCGGGTTTTTCCGACAGCTGTTTCAACCAGGACAAAAGCTTTAGTATTCATTATTCATTTCCTTGGTAGGTTTTGGGGTTCGCCTAGGAGTTCCTAAATGACCCCTTGCTTAAGGATACTCTAATTCTATGCAGGCTTTTTGGGAGTGTCAATTTAGAAAGCGCATAGACCGTCGAAAATGCAACGATGAATAAAAGTTGATTTCATTTAGCTATTAATTAGATTAGTTTGTCGCCACAAGTTGGATTTTGCTTCATGAATAGTAGAATATATTGCGACCCTATCTGGTATTTTATTAGCGGCCATACAGATTATTGCCTTATGTGAAGTTATGTGGATTAATTTAGTCGGCAAAAACAAATATTATTAAATCGGAGAGATTTTGATAAAGAGAGATTTCTCAAATCTTACCGCAGATCAGATAGAACAATTCGAGATTTATTATAAAGAACTTGTTTTATGGAATAAACGAATCAATCTTACTCGTATTACTGACTACAGAGATGTTCAATTGAAACACTTCGCAGATTCAGTGACTCCATTGGATGTAATTAATCTACAAACTTGTGGAAACCTAAAATGCATCGATGTCGGTTCAGGAGCGGGGTTTCCGGGGTTACCATTAAAGATTCTGGTTCCAGGCATAAATCTATGCTTGGTGGAGTCTGTAGGGAAAAAGGTAAATTTTCTGGAGCATATAGTAAAAAGGCTAAGTCTCGATGGTGTGACCATATACAATAATAGAGCGGAGGTATTGGGAAGGGACAGTATGTTTAGAGAAACATTCGACTTAATTCTCGCTCGTGCGTTAGGGCCTATGAATGTTGTAGCAGAGCTAACTCTCCCTTTTTCCAGAATTGGAGGCAAAGTTATACTTTTTAAGAAGGGTGAGATTTCTAGAGAAATTGAGGATTCTCATGGGGCAATTATTAAATTGGGGGGTCGATTGGCGGGTTCCCATCCAACACAAATCTCAGGCTTAGAAGACAACCGGACCTTAGTAATACTCGATAAGGTGTCTCATACGCCTGATATATACCCAAGGAAAGCGGGAATTCCCAAGAAACGTCCCTTAACATGAATTAGATAGGTTTGGGTTAGCTTTGCACTAATTTGTATTCACTATATATTGTCGGGGGTGTGGTTTGCTGCCCCCCCTATTCTAAGGGATAGACAAAAGGACATGGGTTTTCTAATTTATAAAAGAACTGGATTGAAAGCTTATCCTCTTCGAAGAGGCGCTCCATTGACTACGTTGTTGTTTTTGGCCTTGGCAGGACTTTTCCTTTTCTTTTTAGTAGTAAGGTTTGATTTGAATGCTAGGGAATTGTGGACAAATATCACGGAGACTAACTTTGCAGTCCTCTTAGCGGCATTTGTTCTTCACTACACCACATTTATTTTTCGGGGGGCCAGGTGGCGTTTGTTATTGATAAACGTCCAGCGAGGAGAGGATCCTAATCCAACCATTCAGAATTGTGGTGGATTAATTTTGGTCAGCTGGTTTGTAAACTGTATTACAGTACTACGAATCGGAGATATTTATAGAGCGCACCTTTACAGTACTGAAACTGGCCACAGTTTATCGCAAACGATTGGTACCGTTGTGGCTGAACGTATTGTAGATGTATTCATCATGTTTGGTCTTCTGTTATTGGCATCTGGCTTGATGGTTTCTACAGGGGTTGATACACCCTGGATTTTTGTCATGTTCGCATCAAGTGTTCCTTTCTTGTTGGGCATTGTTTTGATGGGGATGATAATTTTCAAGGAAAGATTTTCCAGATTCCTACCCTTTTCTTTAGGAGAAGCCTATTTGCGATTTCACAGAGGAGCATTGGGTAGTTATGAAAGGTTACCAGTGATTTTAGTATTGGGATTGTTGGGGTGGCTTGCCGAAGCCGGTAGGCTATTCTTAGTTATACAGGCTTTAGGATTCGATGTTAGTATTCCATTAGTGCTTTTTGCGACTTTGGCGAATTCTTTGTTAACGCTTTTGCCGATTGGAGGTTTAGGGATAACAGAGTTTGGGGTGGCTGCAATATTAAGCAGTATGCTTGTCAGAACGGCAGCGGGTTCTGTGGTAATCGTAGATAGATTGCTTAGCTATCTGAGTGTCATCGTAGTAGGAGGCATATTGTTCCTTATTCGCACAGAAATGAATCGAAGAATACAAAGTAGCAAAGAAATGGTCGATTTGCTGTCTGGAAAATGATTTTACACATGAGGATGTGTATTTATAGTGACTCGATGTTAAAAGTAAAGAATTAGAATTGATCCATTAATTGTTGACACTTATGAGCACTTCGCCCTAACATGGAACAGTTATGGATTATGCAATTATTAAAACGGGCGGAAAGCAATATAGGGTTTCTAATGGAGACATCATTGATGTCGAGAAGCTTCAAGTTGATCCCGGATCCGAAATAGAGTTAGATCAAGTTATGGCTGTTTCTATAGATGGTCAGTTAAATGTAGGGACACCTGTTGTGAATGGGGCAAAAGTTGTGGCCTTGGTACAAGCCCAGGACCGGGCAAAAAAAATACTAGTTTTTAAATACAAGAGTAAAACTAGATACAGACGGACTCGTGGTCATAGGCAAGCATACACTAGACTGCAAATAATGGAAATTGTCTCTGAGGAAGGTGCGAAAGTTGGCTCATAAGAAAGCTGGAGGTAGTTCCCGTAACGGACGTAATAGTCCCGGCCAACGGCTGGGTGTGAAGAAG
>CAJXDJ010000008.1 GCA_913052045.1 uncultured Dehalococcoidia bacterium | reverse complement strand
TATTACTTCCAACCATGACGGCGTCTGAGATCCTGCGAAGTTCGTGGGCCATGGCTCGAGAAGATTCTCCTGTGATCCACTTTGAATCTCCTGACTGGGTTGATATCTTTCCGTCGAGACTCATGGCGAATTTTACGGTAACAAATGGCATATTAGTTCTAATGTGTTTAGCGAAACCTTCCGTAATTTCTAAGGCTTCCTTGTTTTCCTCGAATATGACCTTGAGTCCAGCGTTCTCCAACTCCTTTTTACCTAGACCATTTACCTTAGGATTAGGATCGAGCGCAGCTATGTGAACTTCATCCACCTTTGCGTTTATTATTGCTGACGTACATGAAGGGGTAATACCTTGAAAGCAGTGAGGTTCTAGCGTGACATATATCGTGGAATTTTTGGCTTTGTTTCCGGCTTGTCTTATCGCTTCTACTTCGGCATGGGGTCCGCCGTATGGTTGAGTAAATCCCTCACCAACTACGGTATCATTGTTTACGAGCACTGCCCCGACTGCTGGATTGGGACTAGTAGTGCCAAGGGCGTGTCGAGCGAGCTTTAAAGCTCGGTTCATATACTCCATAACTAATGGTTCTTATTAAAGTTTTCGTGCATCCTACTAGCCGTTGGTAACCTTTGACCTTGGTATTTGCTTCCTAAAGAAGGCGTTCCATATACACGATCTGCTCTAGTCGTAAGTTTTAGGAAAGATATTTGGCCTATTTTCATTCCAGCGTACATTGTTATTGGGAGTCTAGCAATATTTGTTAGTTCTAGCGTAAGATTCCCTTTCCATCCAGGATCTACATATCCAGCCGTGGAATGAATTACTAGTCCGATTCTGCCGAGAGAGCTCTTTCCTTCCAGCCTGGCTACAAGGTCATCAGGGACCTCTATGTGTTCTAGCGTACTAGCTAGAACAAATTCCCCTGGATGGAGGATGAATGGCTGTTCGTCAATTTCTATCAACTCTGTTAGCCCTTCCATGGGCTCCTTAACATCTATATATGCCCTAGTCGTGTTCCTAAAAACCAATAGCCTTTTGTCCATGTGTAAATCGACGCTTGCCGGTTGTACATCTTCTAAATTGATCGGATCTATGACTATGCGTCCTTTGGATAACTCTTGTTTGATGCTCCTATCGCTGAGAACCATCATTCTCCTATTGCTATATAAACGGATTTGGGATCTTAGTCGGATTTTAGCAGTCCAAATCGGTGGATACAACTAAGATGCTGGAAAGTAAACCATCATAATTTAAAACCGACTAATTTCCTAATTTAAAACCGACTAATTTCCTAACCATAAAAAAATCAGAGTAGACTACTTTAGACGATGCCTATTTAAACGTATCGTGGTTTTTGCAGGATCCACCTTTTTTTAATTGATGTTTAAATAATTATGATCCTTGGTTCTAGATGTGACGATTTCGTAACATGGAGTATAATGCCTACAAGGTAGCGAGTGTATTTGGAGGCCTTTAATGCCGCGTCAATATTACGGTGGAGAGCTTCCGGATTATTTTATAGTAGACTCAGATTCCCATGTTGACGAGAGTAAGTGTGAGCTTTGGAAACGATTCCCTACAGAGCTACAGCACCTGGCCCCGCGTCAATTCCAGGATCCAAATTGGCAAGACATACAGCATGTAGCAAGAGGAAGCGGCTTAGGGTCGACACGTAAGTACGACAATATCTGGGTAATTGAGCATTCAAAAGTCTTCCCGAATTCTGATTATCGTACTGGTCCGTATGGAAAATTAGCTACATTTGCCCCTCATAGTGCAGATCAGTGGTTTAATCGAGAGGGAGAGAGAGATCCCAAGGAACGGGTTAAAGATTTAGACGAAGAAGGATTCGATTTAACTTTTGTTTTTTGTGTGTTACACCAAAATTTGTTAAACACCATAGATAATCCTGAAATAGCATTGCATTTTGCCAGAGGATGGAACGATTGGATCTCAGAATGGACTGATGGATTTAGGGAGAGAATACGTGGTACCGCGATACTTCCATTGCATGATGTTGACCTTGCTTTGGAGGAATTGCGTCGTGCCTCGGAAATGGGATTAGGTGGAGCATACTTGCCCTGCCAGTTTAAGGGAGAATGGCTATATAAAGAAAAATTCCATCCCATTCTAGAAGAATGTCAGAAGCTTGGTTTTCCCGTTTCCATTCATCAGCAACTACATATGTCTGTTGGTATGAAACGTTTGGATAATGAATTCCTCAAACATTTGTTCATGGGTATAGATGCACCGTTTTCGGTGTGTGGATTTATAGCAAGTGGCATTCTCGACAAACTTCCAGATTTGAAGATTGCGTGGATTGAGCAAGGAGCTGGTTGGCTTCCATATTTTCTAGATCGACTAGAAGAACATTACGAGATCATGCCAGATATGGTTCCTAACCCTCGATTTGCAAAGCCAAACGAATATTTTGGGGAGCAATTGTTCATCGCTTTTGAACCTGAAGAGGCAGATTACTTGCCGTTTTTAATTTCCAAGGTAGGAGCTGGAGGGTTACTAATTGGATCTGATTACTCACATTTTGATTGTCTTTCACCTTTAACCGTTCAGAAGGTTTTGGATCACCCCGAAGTAAATGATATGGATAAGAAGAGGATTCTCTCTGATAATGGGATCAATTTTTGGAATCTGGATCCATCTTCTTATTCCCGAAAGATCCCTTGGATTACTAGGGATACCACTTGATGATGTATATTATGGTTGGGAGAGAATGCGTCGGAGGACGCCTAACGCAATGGTGAAAAAGGGACAACGAGATTCTATCCTTTTAAATTTAGAGAATACTGATCATTTATCGTTGTTAAATGGCAAAGTTAAGTTTGCTCCTGGGCTTCTCCCTGGTGTAGAAAACGATGGTATGAAAGCAAATAGTTGGGTCCGAGCAGAGCCTAGGCTAGCGTCCTATGACGATTCCAATTGGCAAGACATTTACAATCTGCGTAGAGTAATAGGAACGGGTCTGACATGCGCGTGGTACAGGTTTACTATTACGCTCCCTCTGAAACTAAAAGAATTGGATGTAGAGGGTGCACAGATTTGGTTTTCCACGTGTATAGATGATTATGGAGAGATATGGGTAGATTATCCAGATGATCCCACATATAAACCTGCTCAAGGTATTGCTGATAATAAACTTTCTCCAGTTTTAGGATATAACACCGAAAATCGGATTCTTCTATCCGAATATGCCACGCCCAATAGGACTCATGTAATTGCGTGTTTGGCAATCAATGGACCTTTAGCACAGCCATTGGGCGGTGTATTTCTTAGATACGCGAGACTCGAAATCAGTCAGGGATTTGCGAAAATACCAATTGGCTAGTTAGGATATTGTTAACAACCAGGATACAGGAGGAATTATGGCTAAGGATTTGCCGACTGCTTCCCAGATTCGGGAGTGGCATAAAACGCTGAGTAATTGGGGACGTTGGGGTCCTGATGACGAACTAGGTACTATGAATCTTATAACCCCGGAAAAACGACTGCAAGCTCTGGGTTTAGTGGAAAAAGGTGATACCGTGACTTTGGCAAGGCCCGTGGTGGCGGAGCCGTCAGCAGATGGACCTATCCCACCCCAACTGTACATGGTCGAAAGCGGTGAAGGTTGGGATTCTACCCCGGGCAAGAAAGACCTGGTCGCCCATAACGCGTCGGAATATGTTGGTTATATATATCATGGTTTTGTGATGACACATGTAGACGCGTTATCCCACTGGTTCGATGGGGATAAAATGTACAATGGCCACTCTGCTGATGCAGTTAGAACAAAAGGGGGCGCGACTAAGGAGAGCATTGACCTTCTTAAGAATGGTGTTGTGACGAGGGGAGTCCTAATGGATATAGCTGATCTTAAAGGTGTTCCATATATGAACGAAGGTGAAGCTGTTTTTCCCGAGGATTTAGACGCAGCGGAGTCCAAGTACAATGTAAAGGTGCAAGCAGGTGACCTGATGTTGATTAGGACTGGGAATTGGGAAAGGCGTCAAGCCGAAGGTCCGAAACATCCAATGTTGCCAGGCAATGGGGCATCTGGCCTTCATGCCGCATGTCTCCCGTGGATCAAGGAAAGGGATATTGCCATGTTGGGTGGAGACCTTGCACAGGATGTTATACCGAGTGGTTACGCCGAGTTCAATCTTCCTGTTCACCAAGTCATTCTCACTGCAATGGGGTGTTGGATCCTTGATAACTGCAACCTCGAGGATCTACATAAAAAATGTAAGAGTGAAGGTCGTTGGGAATTTTTGGTAGTCGTTTGTCCGCTAAGGATGGCAAATGGCACTGGATCACCGGTTAATCCGATCGCCATTTTCTAGCCAGTTAAGTTTAATTTGTATATGTTAACGGGACAGCTATTGTAAAAATGTTTAACCTGGTAAAGGAATTCTTGGAAGCAGTTATAGTAGCTCTAATTGTATTTTTTATAGTGGATGCTAGCGTTCAGAATTTTAAGATAGAAGGAGCCAGTATGGCGCCTACGCTTGGATCGGGCGAATATATTGTCGTCAATAAATTGGCATACTTTGATCTGGATACCTATAAACTTTCTACTCTAATACCGTTTTGGGACATTTCGCCCGATGGAAATATGAGTCGATTATTCGAAAGAGAGGGTCCGATCGTTGGTGACGTGGTTGTGTTCACGCGAGAGTCCAATCCGAGTCGAAAATTTGTGAAAAGAATAATTGGAGGACCTGGAGATCAGATATCCATTATTGATGGAATGACGTATGTAAATGGGGATGTTCTTCGAGAGTCATATTTAGTTAGTGTGGATGCCGACCAGAATCAAGAATATAATCCTTTGGGTAGTGAGGAATTTTTCGTGATGGGAGATAATCGTATAGCGAGCAGTGACTCAAGACATTGGGGTCCCATAAGCATGGACAGTGTAATAGGGAAAGTGTTAGCCGACTATGATCTTCCGTTCGATGTTGGTTTTGTGAAAGAAACTGAGTAGTGTAAATGGATGGTTCGGATTGATGAATTCGTATAAAATAGTAAGAATTGCTACAATAGGCAAAATTGCTGTTGATTCCCTGGAAGACTGATCTCCTGTTCCAGTATGTAAGATCTGTCTGTTTATTTAAATAAACGTTAATTAACTATTATCTTATCAACCAGGGCATTATATCGACCCCAGATTTTTAAAATACGTTAAATGTAAAGTCAAGGAGTTTGTGCTTGGGAAAGATTAAGGTAGCCATTATAGGTGTTGGTAACTGTGCTTCGTCTCTAGTTCAGGGGCTTCAGATGTATAAGGAGGTCCCGGAGGGAGACATTGTCCCGGGATTAATGCATCCCTCTTTGGGTGGTTATGAGATAGGGGATATCGAAATTGTAGCGGCTTTTGATGTAGATGTGAATAAAGTGGGCAAGGATCTGTCAGAAGCAGTATTTGCTGATCCCAACAATACTATGAAATTTTCTGATGTTCCACACATAGGGGTAACCGTTGACCGCGGTATGACTCATGATGGCATTGGTAAGTACCTGGCCGACATCGTAATAAAATCCCCTGAATCTACCGTTGATGTTGCGGGTATTTTATATGATCGAGATGTGGACGTTGTCATTAACTATTTGCCAGTAGGGAGTGATGAAGCTACTAAATGGTATGTTGAACAGATTCTATCAGCTGGATGCGGGCTTATTAATTGTGTCCCAGTTTTTATAGCTCGCGAAGAATATTGGCAGAAACGTTTTGAGTCCCGTGGTTTGCCCATGATCGGTGATGATATTAAATCTCAGCTCGGTGCTACGATTACTCATAGGGTACTGACAAAGCTTTTTAGGGATAGGGGTGTGGTGATTGATAAAACGTACCAACTGAATTTTGGAGGGAACACCGACTTTCTGAATATGTTGGAAAGAGAAAGGTTGGTATCGAAAAAGATCTCGAAAACAAACTCGGTTACTTCGCAGCTCGACTATGATATGGGATCTGAAAATATTCATATCGGCCCAAGTGACCATATACCATGGCTGAAAGATAGAAAGTGGTGTTATATAAGAATGGAAGGACATTCCTTTGGCAACGCACCAATTAATATTGAGCTGAAACTGGAGGTCTGGGATAGTCCTAATTCGGCTGGGGTAGTTGTAGATGCGATCAGGTGTTGTAAGTTAGCTAAGGATCGTGGGGAAAGTGGAACCGTTAAAGGACCTAGTGCATATTTTATGAAATCCCCACCAGTGCAATATAGTGATGATCAAGCTCGGCAGATGGTAGAAACTTTTATAGACGGGGATAGCCCTAAACCGGAAGAGGAATAGAAACATTTAGCTGCCAACAAGGAGAGATGTTTGAAAATTGCACTGGTTTCTCCTTATGATATTACTTGGCCTGGGGGAGTAACTGCCCATATTTCGTACCTTGCCAGAGAATTTTTGGATATGGGTCATCAGGTTAAGATACTTGCTCCCCATACACCTTCAAGAGTGGTGGGGCTGGATAGCGAGAACTTTTTTTCTTTGGGGAGGTCTGTCCCTATACCAACTGGAGGCTCCATAGCTCGCCTCTCCCTATCGGTCTGGATGTACCCAAGGGTACGAAGGTATCTTGCTGACGGAAACTTTGACATTGTTCACTTTCACGAACCCCTGGCTCCATACGTTTTCATGCCGTTAGCTATGTTGCAAAACCATAACTCTGTAAATATTGGAACATTCCATGCTTTTCACGAAAGCACAAAGCTTTATAAGATTTTTACGCCGTTTATCCGTCAATGGTTTGATCGATTAGATGGTTGAATAGTTGTATCCCCTATGGCTAAATTGCATGTACAACGACTTTTGCCAGGAAATAAGGAATTTTCTGAAATTCCGAATGGAATAGATCTAGGTCAGTTTTCTGCAAAGATGGATCCTATTCCTGAGTTTATGGATGGGAAAGTTAATATACTTTTCGTTGGTAGATTGGAAAAGCGGAAAGGTCTCAACGTTCTTTTAGATGCCTATGCCAGGCTAAAGTGGAATCATCCTTCCGTTCGATTATTGGTTGTGGGGCCAGGAAGCCCAGACAAAAAGACCTACAGGATTATCACCGAACGTAATATAAAAGATGTCATTTTTGTTGGTGGGGTGTCACCAACTCAATTGGTCAGATATTATCAGAGCTCTCATATTTTTTGTTCTCCGGCTACAGGTAAAGAGAGCTTTGGTATTGTACTATTGGAAGCTATGGCAGCGGGTAAGCCAATTGTTGCATCTAGAATAGGAGGTTATTCCTTTCTGCTAAAGGATGGCCATCAAGGTTTACTGGTTCCGCCCAAGGATGGTTTAGCTTTGGCTGACGCCCTCTCGGTTCTAGTACGGAATTCTGGATTACGACGTGGCATGGGAGAGAGAGGATTTCAGTATGTGCAACAATATAGCTGGACTAGAGTGGCACAAAGAGTTATGCAATATTATGTTGAAGTTATAAGGTTACGAGATCGTGCAGGAATTAAGAAAGCATCTTAGATGTAGACTATACAAACATGTAGAATTGCCCATAGCTAGGCTGTTGAATGGCCTGGGTGTTTCCCCTAATTGTATTACAATCTTAGGATTATTAATTTCAGTAACAGGGGCAATTTTTGTGGGGATGGGGCATATTTTCACAGGGGGAATACTCTTTTTGTTGGGCGGGTGCATGGATCTGTTTGACGGGACTCTTGCTAGGTTAGGTGGTCGCGAAACGAAATTCGGCAATCTCCTGGACTCCCTTTCTGACAGAATTGGTGAAGCGGCTTTGTACCTTGGGTTAGTGGTCTATGGTATCCAACATTTTTCAGGATCGATTAATTTGATGACATACATGATCGTCTTATTTGTGGCCTTCATTAGTTCGCAAATGGTGAGTTATTTAAGAGCGAAAGGAGAATCATTGGGCATCAAGATGCGGGAAGGAATTATGACGCGGCCAGAAAGGGTCATACTGCTTTCCATAGGATTATTAACGGGTGAGAATGCCTTAGTGATTGTAATGGGGATTATTGGGGTATTGTCTTTTGTTACGGTGTTTTCCCGGCTATGGTTGGTGTGGAAGGGCCTTGAAACTGGCTAACCGTCATGGCCTGATGTAAACTGATTCGGCGGTATTGGCAAGCTAACGAAGCGATGGTATTAGAATGGTCCTTTTCACGGATCAAAATAGAAAAGAATTAAAGAGGAGATTCCGGAAAGACCTCAAGAAAGAGATACTATTTAGCCTGTTCACCACAAATTCGTCTCTCTTGACTATACCCGGGAGAGAATGCCCGGATTGCCCACAAGCGCAGGAATTACTTGAAGAGATATGTGCGCTTTCACCAAAGATTGACCTTAAGATATATAATTATTTTGATGCCTTGGAATCGAGGCGTCAGTACGATATCGACAAAATACCGGCCATAGTAACGGAATCCGAGGGCGCTAACCGATTAGTATTTTATGGGGTTCCTCAAGGTTATCAGTTCCCCGTGTTTTTGGAAGGCATGGAGCGGATGTCTCGAGACGTTAGCAGCCTGGCTAACACGACTCGGAAAGGGTTTAGCAAAGTTGACAGGTTGGTTACATTACGTATTTTTGTTTCTTCTAATTCGATAACCGCTGCATCGGTAGCTAAATTGGCCCAGGCTGCGGCGTTAGAAAGTCGTTTAATTAGTGCTGAGATAATCGATGTCAATGGATTCCCTGAATTAAGACGAGCCTACAATGTTTCGACGGTTCCTAAAACTATCATAAATGATATTGTTCACATTGATGGTATGATTTCCGAAGCGCTGTTGTTAGAAAAGATTCTTGCATCAGGGATAAGCTCGACCGAAACCGCAGGCCAGAGATTTAAATAGTGACACAAGAAATTATTGGTTCAACTGATGGAAAGGGATTGCGAATTGGTATAGCTGTAGCCCGCTTCAACGGGACGGTTACGCGGAGATTGTTGAAAGGAGCTTTGAATGGACTTAGAGCTCATAATGTGCGGGATGAAAAAATCTCGGTTGTTTGGGTTCCAGGCGCTTTGGAATTAGCTATTGTCGTTCGGGAGATGGCACTTTCTGGGGAATATGATGGATTGATAGTCTTGGGATGTGTAATACGAGGCGATACCACACACTACGATGTTGTGGTTGAACAAAGTTCGTCAGCTCTGGGTAAGATTCCACTTGAAACAAAGATTCCAGTAGTTATGGGTGTGCTTACGGTAGAAAACTTGCAACAGGCTTTGTCGAGGTCTGCAGACGACAGGTCTAATAAAGGATATTATTGCTCGGAGACTGTACTAGAAATGGCGAATTTGATGAAGGCTCTCAAGGCTGCAAGGAGTCGCTAATGCTGAAAAAGAAAATTATCGAAGATCTTTATTCTGCTATGCGAAATAGGGATAAAACTCGAGTATCTACTCTGAGGCTACTGAAAAACGATATAGAATATGAAGAAATTGACAGAAAAGAAGCACTCAGCGACGAGGATATCATTCGGTTGATGTTCAGGAGTGTTCGTCAGCGTAAAGAGAGTATAACTTTATATAAGCAAGGATCCAGGCAAGACTTGGTGAAAAAGGAAGAACTAGAGCTGGCCATTATTTCGGAATATTTACCTGAGCAGATGGAAACCAACCAGATAAAGGATGTTGTAGTGAAAGCCATGTCTGAATTAATGATATCTGGCATCGCAGATAAGGGTAAGTTGATGGGAGTTGTTATGCCTAGGCTTAAAGGTAAAGCAGAAGGGTCTTTAGTTAATTCTGTTGTAGACGACCTTTTATCAGGGAAAGAAAATCAATGAACCTTGTTTGGTTTGATCGAGCTTTTTGGGACAGTATGATAACTAGACAACAATGTTTTTGGTTGAGATAACGAGGTGCGTTTCGGTATTCTAGTTTTCCCGGGTACTTGGAGTGATACTGATTGTCATCATGCTCTCGCTACCATTATAGAACAAGAAGCATATTACATTTGGCATAAGGATACGGATTTGTTTAGTGCTGATTGTATAGTGATTCCGGGCGGTTTTTCCTATGGTGATTACCTGCGCTGTGGGGCAATAGCAAGGTTCTCTCCCATTATGGATTCCGTCAGGGAATTTGCTAGTAAGGGCGGGCTGGTAATAGGTATATGTAACGGGTTCCAAATTCTCTGCGAAGCGGGACTATTACCTGGTGTTTTGATGCGTAATGAAACTCTTGAATTTAGGTGTCAGCCAGTCAATCTCAAGGTAGAAAATGTTTCCACTCCGTTTACTATGTCTTGTAAACAGAACCAGGTGATTACTATGCCGATATCTCATGGAGAGGGTAATTATTATGCGGACGAATCCACGTTAGATATCTTGGAAAATCAAGGTAGAATAGTTTTTAGATACAGTGATTCCAAAGGAACTCCTACTTCGGCATCGAATCCTAACGGGTCATCCAGAAATATAGCTGGTATAGTCAACAAAAGCGGTAATGTGTTAGGAATGATGCCTCACCCTGAACGGGCTGTAGAGTCACTATTGGGAGGAGATGACGGAATTTACATATTCGAATCCATTGTGGCGTTTCTCAAGAGCCGTTAAATGAGCAGCGGAATTATATTCGCATCCCTAGCCCTATGCGGATTTGGATGTTCTACATTTCTTGTGAGGATTGGACTTATAGGAATAATTCCCAGGGTCGCCGCTACCATTTCGGTCGCAAGTAGCTGCTTGTTATTACTGGTCCTAGTCGCGATCTTTTATTCAAAAGAGTTGGTATCTATGGAGCCATCAGGGTTTGTCTGGGCCCTCGCTTACGGTATAGTTACTTTTTCTCTTGCAAGAGTTATCCTCTACACCGCTTTTGGTTTGGCTGGAGCTACGAGAGTAGCTCCAATATTGTCGGTTATGCCTATATTTGCGACTATTTTCGCTATGATTATCCTGGGAGAAAAACCCAACTTTTTTATCATTATGGGAATTATTTTGAGTGTTTTGGGAATGATTCTGATCCTAGGCGATAGAAATATCGATGTGGAATAATATGGGTCGGGATAGAAAGGTCCTATTAGGTACTGTTTTGGCTTTTCTTGCAGCTATACTTTACGGCATCAGTCAGGTCATAGCTAAAAAAGGTGTGACGGAATACGAAGTGCCTCCTGTCGTATTCCTGTTTGTGGCTCTGTTTTTTGCCACGTTTTTGATGGTGATTTCAGGCTGGCCTGGTATCAAATCCATCCGATACTTGCCTCCGAAGAAAGTATTACTACTAGTTGGTGCGGGTTTAACCTCTGGTCTCTCTGTTACACTGTTAGTAAGTGCTCTTGACAGAGCTCCTGTAGTGGTAGTAACTCCGATAGTAGCACTCAACCCAATAGTGAGTTTGACGCTTATCTATTTTTTTCTTCGACGGCTGGAAAAAGTCACTAAAAGGGTGGCATTAGGAACTGGGGTAGCACTGAGTGGAGCAATATTCGTGATTATAGGTAGTACGGAGTTATGAATTCCATACCTCAAAGTATACTTGATGAAATAGCCCTTAGCAGAGAGGAATATGATCTTATAACAGATCGATTAGGTCGCGAACCAAATCCGCTCGAACTTGGGATGTTTGGAGCCCTTTGGAGTGAACATTGCGGATATAAGCACTCCAAGCGCCTGCTAAAACTTTTCCCATCTACTGGCCCAAAAGTTTTGTTTCCTCCTGGCTCTGAAAACGCGGGCGCTATTGATATTGGAGACGGTCTAGCCGTGGTTTTTAAAATAGAGTCTCATAATCATCCTTCCGCAATCGAGCCTTTACAAGGAGCTGCTACAGGTGTTGGGGGTATAGTACGAGATATATTGGCTATGGGTGCAAGGCCTATAGCATTATTGAATTCGTTAAGATTCGGCCCCTTGGACGAGCCGAATAATAGGCACTTATTCAAGGGTGTGGTAAGCGGGATTTCATGGTACGGTAATTGTATAGGTGTCCCGGATGTTGGTGGAGAGATCTTCTTTTCTGAAAGTTATTCGGGCAATCCTATAGTTAACGCACTTTGTGTTGGTTTGGTTGAAAAGGACAAGTTGATCAGGGCTACAGTTGGAGAACCGGGTAATTTGTTGTTATTGGTTGGGTCGGGAACTGGTCGTGACGGTATCCATGGGGCGTCTGGTCTTGCTTCTAGAACATTCCAGGATGAAAGAGAGATGAGGCCAGCTGTACAAGTGGGGAATCCGTTTCTAGAGAAAGTTTTGATTGAAGCTTGCTTGGAGGTGGCGACCTTTGATGGTTTGATTGGGATGCAGGACCTAGGGGCGGCAGGTTTAACGAGCTCTACGGTTGAATGTGCAGAGAAGGGTGGGTACGGCATCAAGATTGATGTTAGCAAGGTTTCTCGTCGAGAACAGGGCATGAGTCCATATGAAATCATGTTGTCAGAATCGCAGGAAAGGATGCTCTTAATAGTGAAGCCAGGGGAAAAGGATAGACTTGACGAGATGCTCGCGAAATGGGATTTATCTTCTATGGAAATAGGGCATGTATTACCAGGGAGTAACATAGAGATATACAATGGCCTGAAGAAAGAAGCATCATTGCCAGTCGAAATCCTTACACACCCAAAACTTTACCGCCTCAAAGGGAGAATGTCAGAAGCATCTAGGGAACTGAGAAAATTTCCGCTATCTAACCTCAAACCATTAGAGATTAGTCCAAATCAAATTCTGTTGTCGTTATTGAAGTCTCCTAATATTGCTAGTAAAGCTATAATTTATCGTCAATATGACCATCAGGTTCAGACGAACACACTACAGAAGCCTGGGACCAGTGATGCTGCCTTGATTCGCATTAAAGGCACCCAAAAAGCTTTAGCTTTGAGCACTGATGGAAATAGTAGATTTTGTTATCTTGATCCCTACCATGGCGGTATGATAGCCGTAGCCGAGGCTTGTAGGAACGTTTCTTGTGTGGGAGCTGTGCCCGTTGCTCTCACTGACTGCTTGAACTTTGGCAACCCCGAGAATCCGGAGATATATTATCAGCTTGAATGGGTAATTAGGGGAATATCGAAAGCTTGCAAAGTATTGGGAGTTCCGGTAGTTGGTGGTAACGTTAGTCTCTACAACGAGTCACATGGTGATCCGATTGATCCCACGCCTGTTATTGGAGTTCTAGGTGTCTTAGAAGAATTGACAAGGGGTACTGACTTGGCTTTTAAGGAGACTGGCGACTTAGTAGTAATGCTAGGGGATAGTCGACTCAGGGGTCGGGTACGTGACTTGGCTGGCAGTGAATACATAAAGCTATTTTATGGGCTGGTGGCCGGACGTCCGGAAATAGATTTACAGATGGAAGCGAAAGTACAACTGTTGTGTAGGACAGCCATAGATCAAGGCCTTATTCAGTCAGCACATGACTGCTCTGAGGGAGGGCTTGCAGTTACTATAGCGGAATCGTCTATCGCAAGTGGACTGGGGTTTATTTCCAGTGTCCATATGAGCGGACGATACGATGCAGCACTGTTCGGAGAAGCCCAATCACGAATCGTGGTTTCCGTCAAGCCCCAAAATTTTGAGGCAATCCGGGACATGGCGAGTGATATAGAGGTTCCCAT
>CAJXDJ010000007.1 GCA_913052045.1 uncultured Dehalococcoidia bacterium | reverse complement strand
GTTATGATGGGCCCATTCCTTTCCTGAAAACTGGTTTACAATAGGATTACATAACTCGGATTGTATCGCGTATAGTTTAGGACAATGGAATCCCATATCCGAAAATCCTCGCCAAGCGCCCAATAGTAATGAGCCGTTTCCTGTTGGGAATAGGATATGGTTCGGAACAGGGTCCATATCTTGAATCAGTTCGTATGCAAACTGTTTTGTGCCTTCTATGAAAAATGGGCTAATGTTGTGTGAAGCATAGACCATGTCGTTGGTCGTGCAGAACTTGTAGCATGATATTGCCACTTGTTCCCGTCCTCCTTCGATCCGATGTACTTCAGCATTGTAAAAGGCTATCTGTAAGACCTTAATCGATGGTGCAGAAGCCGGAACAAAAATATGGGCATTTATACCGGCCTTTGCGCTGTAAGCAGCAATCGATGCGCCTGCGTTCCCAGAGGAATCTTCGGCCAGATTGTTAATTTTCATACTATAGAGTGCAGAAATGAGAGTGGCAGAACCCCGATCTTTAAAAGATCCTGTAGGGTTCAAATATTCTAACTTAGCCCAAAGATCGGAGACACCAAATTCAAGTCCGATTCTTTTTAGTCTAACCACAGGAGTATTTCCTTGCCCTAAATCTATAGCATTATTGACTGCATATGGAGTTTTGGTCGAAACAAAGAGGGGATTTTTACAACTACCACAGTGGTTTACCATGACAGATGCTGGTATTTCTGTTTTGCAATCGATACATTCGAAGTAAGTTTTCATCCCTTGTATTAAACCAGCGGTCTAGTACAAGGACAAGGTGTTATACTCAAATAGTTAGTTCATACCTAATTCGCATATGCATTTTATAAGTAAAATCGGTTCTCTGAAGGGTAACTATAGATGGTGGGCGACTGTAGCGATCTCTCTGGGCACGTTAGTTACAGTAGCAGACACTGGTGAAGTGGGTGTCGCTCTTCCAAATATCGCAAATGATCTAGATACTAATTTAGGGCATGTTCAGTGGTTAGTTACGGGCTATTTGTTGGCGATCAGTGTCCTTCTGATGCCAATGGGTCGTCTATCAGACATGATTGGTCGGAAGAAAGTTTATTTATCAGGCATCGCGATTTTCGTTCTTGGATCTGGGTTAGCCTATGTATCGCCAGATTTTTCTACGTTGCTAGGTTTTAGAGTTCTCCAGGGCATTGGGCTGGGCTTAGTCCATGGAAATAGCATGGCTATCATGACATCAATTTTTGAGTCCAATGAGCGTGGGAAAGCTTTAGGCATCCAGATGACAATGGTGGGTATCGGTCTTATTATAGGGCCCCTGTTCGGGGGCGTTTTAGTCGGATCCATTGGATGGAGAGCTGTTTTCTTGGCAAACGTGTTCTTAGGCCTTTTAGTCTTCATTTTCGGTATGCTGGTCTTGAACGACAGATTGGATTCTAGGTTTAAAAAAAACGACTCACAAGGCGACTTTGACTTTCCCGGGACTTTTCTGTCTGGTGCCTTTTTGGTTTTATTCTTGTTTGCGACGGCCGATCCGTTCAACTGGTCAATCATTTTGAAAGTGTCGATTTTCTTATTAAGCGTTGCGGTTTTGGGTTTGTTCGTTTTTTGGGAGACCCGGACCAATAGCCCAATGTTTGATATTAATCTGTTCAAAAATCGCTTGTTTACCTTGGGAGTAGTATGCAGAAGCTTAACGTTTGTTTGTTCAGCTACGACCCTGTTTTTGATGCCATTTTATCTTCAAGATGTGTTATTTTTTGAGCCAAAGCAAGTTGGCTTGTGTATGACGACTTTGGCGTTGGGTCTAGTCATTTTTGGGCCTTTAAGTGGGAGACTGTCCGATGTAGTTGATTGGAGAATCTTTGCTGTACTAGGATCGCTGATGTCGTCAGTAGGTCTCTTCATGTTAGTTTTCATAGGACAAGATACGTCCTTGTGGCTAATTTTGCCTGCTCTTTTATTGCAAAGTTGTGGTATGGGTTTGTTTACTCCAGCTAACTCTAACGCTATTCTCGGAGTGGTGCCTAAATCCAGGGTGGGGATATCAACAGGGTTTATACAACTGCTAAGAACAGCTTCAACTGTTACCGGGGTGGCTACTGCTACCATGATTATTACTTGGTTTATGAATACCTCTGGATTTGAGGCCAATGTTAAAGACATCGTTTTTGGGGCAGATCCAGGCATAGCCATAGCGTTTGTCAGTGGGTTGAGAGCGGTTTATTTGGTCGCTGCCATTTTGCAGTTGGTCGTCTTAGCTATATCGTTAGTGTCAGGAGATGGTAAGGGGAATAAAGTCTATTCATAGCCAGCTAGTCTGGCAGCGTTTATACCTGCTATACGACCAAATACAGCTCCGTGCATGAGGCCTGAAGCACGGAGGCTGTCATGATAAAAGAACCCTCCCACTATTTCCCCAGTGGCAAATAATCCATGTATAGCTTTTCCATTTGTGCTTAGAACTTGGGCTCTTGTGTCGATCTTTAGTCCCCCAAAAGTATAGGTAATTCCTCCAGTAACCTTATAGGCATAAAAGGGTGGAGTGTCTATTTTAAGGGCCCAATTGGTCTTTTTGGGACTAATGTTATTAGTGCATTTCCCATCCAAAATGGTCGGATCAAAGTTTCCTTCTTGAACACTAGAATTGAATTCACGGATTGTATTCCCCATCCCGATCAGGTCCATAGTTAATTTGGCACCAAGCGATTCTATAGAATCGGATACTGTTGGCGTCGAAGTTAGATATTGTGTGTCAATCAACTGAATAACTTTTTGATCAAATATTTGGAAAGCTAGGTTATCTGGTTGCTGTAAGATCTTATCGGCTATGTGTGCAAAGTTATCTGATCCCATCCCTTCGCCCTCATCTGTGAAACGATCGCCATTTAGGTTCAACATTATGCCCAAGTTGTAAGATCTACGGGGTAATTGGTGAACAGTCGTGACAGAACCTGAAAATGGGGCGTCGAAATCTATTGGAGTCCCGTGATAACCATTCCATTGGCCCGTCGTTGCTGCTCCGATTGCCATACCCGCCCTATGGCCATCACCAGTGTTGAATTGTGAACCACGAACTCTTGCTCTTTTCCAGTGAGGTCCGAGATAACTATAGCGCATCTCTGTACTGGCCTCGAATCCTCCACACGCTAAGACAATACCCTTAGCACTTATTTGTTGAGTGCCATCTTTATTCCGAACTATGATGCCGTTTACGGTACCCATAGGGTTTTGGATAAGTTCGACCATTTTAGTTTCGTAAACTATGTCTATACCCTGACGGCGGGCGATGTCGTAATACATCTTTATAAGTCCTGGTCCAGACCCCATAGCCCCGGCCCCTACTCGTTGTGCATTTGATCCTCTCTCAAATGTTATACCAAGGTCGCTGAGCCATGAAATTGTTGGGAGAGATTGTTCTATCAAAGTTGCTAGTAATGCACGATTGGTTAATCCTCTAGTTTTAGTAAGCATGTCTGACCGATATTGTTCCGGAGTGTAGGCATTTTCATTTCCCTTGAGAACCGAATGATCTAATACGATACGTCTTAAATCGGAAGTTCCGTTGTGGGCAAATCTAAAGCCCCCTCCTGTAAATGGACAATTACCTCCACGCTCTATAGGCGGAGCTTTCTCAATAACCAGAACTTTTGCGCCAGATTGTTTAGCCGATAAAGCGGCGCTAAGAGCTGCGTTTCCACCTCCAACAACAACAACGTCATAACTAACGTCGAAACAACTAGTCATATCGGGTCTCCATTTCCAAACGAGACATAGTGGAATAAGTCTACAAGTGGCCTTCTCGTAATTAGTGGTACAAGGGTTGAATGTAACGGAGTGTAACTCCAACTATGTGGATTGAGCAACTGTGACAGCCGGTAGCAATACTCTGGAATTTTCGGTGAAAAAATGAGTGGATCTAACCTGGGGGATCGAATAGAATCGAGAGCTATTAAATTAAACGGCGTGTGGATATTTGTTGAAAACTGAAAAATAGACTATATAATTCGTGCGAGATTTTTTCTGTGATGGATGTTTAGTGGTGTGATAATGTGACTTAATCCATAGATGAAAGTCGAACATTAGCGAAAAGTTTAAGCATTGGAATTGTCACGAATGTAAAAAGGAGATTGTTTTGGAAGATCCAATCATAGCGGTTACAGGGGTAACAAAAACTTATAATAATGGAAAACTACGAGTCGAAGCGCTAAAGGGAATAGATTTAGAGGTATCTAGAGGAGAAATAGTTGCCGTAATGGGTCCCAGTGGCTGCGGCAAAACTACTTTGTTGAACTGCCTTTCTGGGCTCGATAATTTGGATAGCGGTGAGGTTTACATCGAAGGTAAAAAACTGCATGCATTATCTGATGATCTTCGCACGGATTATAGGGCTCGCCGGATGGGATTCGTATTCCAACATTACAACCTGTTACCCGTGTTAACGTCGGTAGAAAATGTCGAATTGCCGTTATTGCTTTCAGGTACCGGTTCCCGCAGAGCACGCGGATTAGCTCAAGAGATGCTTGAAATGGTTGGACTGCAGGACCGAATGAACCATATTCCTGCCGAACTTTCTGGCGGTCAACAACAAAGAGTCACTATAGCTCGAGCTTTGGTCAACCAACCGGCTATTGTATGGGCAGATGAGCCTACTGGTGATCTTGATACTGAGACATCCAAGGAGATCATGGATCTGGTTATTAGGTTAAACAAAGCCAATCTACAGACTTTTATGATGGTGACACACTCCCCTGATGTCGGCATGATGGCAGATAGAATAATACGAATGAGAGATGGCGTGATTGAGGATAGTGATGATAGCAACAAATTACGTGGGGAGCAGTAGGGTCACCACAATCTAACGGGTGATCCTAAACTATGGAAGAAATTTTTGGCATTGAAATAAAAACCCTGATGTTGGTATTGCTTGGGGTTTTCATTGCGATTATGGCCACCATAATTCTTATGGCTATTCGCAACCCAGTGCTTCTAAAATTGGGTTTAAGGAACATTCCACGCAGACCCGCTCAGACGGCTTTAATCGTTATAGGGTCAATGTTGAGCGCGGTTATAATTTCTGCCGCATTTGGTACTGGAGATTCTATACACTATTCCATAAGAAGTGCAGCTATCGAAGGGTTGGGAAACATCGATGAGGTTATTACGCTGTCAGCCGGGTCTGAATCTTTTGGTTCTCCAGTCCCTCCATATTTCCCTGTGACGCGGTTCCAGAGGTTAAAAAATGAAGTTGAGTATATTGACAACATCGATGGGTTAATGCCGCAGATTTTAGAAATTGGTGGTGTAACTAATCCTCAAAACGCGCTATTTTCGGGGAAAACTAACGTGGTGGGAATTTCTCCATCCCATATGGACGGGTTTAGTGATTTTCTTCTTGCGAACCAGAGAAAAGTTTTTCTGACAGATTTGGTTGCAGGGGAAATCTTTATAAATCAAGCGTTATCTGAGGAGCTTGATGCTGTGGCTGGAAATAGCTTGACGCTATTTGTTGATGAGAGTCCGGTGGAATTCATTATCCGTGCCACAATACAAGATGGTGGATTAGCTGGAATCGACCCCACGATTGTGATGCCCTTAACAGCAACACAGCTCTTATACCAGGAATCAGGCAATATTAATGCCATCGCCGTGTCAAATAGGGGTGATGCTACAAAGGGGGCGGAAGGCAGTCAGGAAACCATTCGGGAACTAAGCATGCTTTTTGCGGATCCCATAGTCGCAAATGAACTTCACCTTTTGTTGAACATCGAATCTATACGTAATGTTATAACGAACAAACTAAATGAGAAGTCAACTGACACTGAACTGCAAAAAGACCTCAGAAATTTGATTGATGAGTTGAAAAAACCCGAGGTCTCAAGTGAACTTATCAGAATAGTTTCTGGCGAAAATGTGATGGGTGAAATCGGCAAGGATCTTAACACGCTAAATTTATTCGAAGAGGAGCGAAGGTTAGAAGTGTTGCTGAGGGATCTATCCGATATGAACGTGGATGGGGTAAAAAAGAGGATATTGGATATAGCGAACGAGGTTGGCAGTACAGTGACGACCTTTTTCATAGTCATGGGACTATTTTCGGTAATGGTTGGTAGTTTGTTGCTCTTTCTTATTTTTGTGATGTTGGCGGCTGCACGTAGGACGGAGATGGGCATTTTTAGAGCTATAGGAGCCCAACGGACACACCTAATCCAGATATTTGTGTTTGAGGGTACTGCTTATAATTTGATTGCCGCAGCTGTTGGCACTGTCTTCGGTTTCCTCCTTACTTTTGGCATCGTATTAGCGGCAGACCAAATCTTTGGTAGTGGGGATGATGAATTTAGTTTACGTTATCACGTAGAACTGAGCAGTGCCGTTGTAGCTTATTGTTTGGCTATGGTCATAACGTTTGCTACCCTCGGCTTTTCTGCTTATAGGGTCAGTCGCATGAATATCATCGAAGCTGTGCGCGATCTTCCAGAATCTGGTAATTCGGACGAATCCCAGACGTTATCTGTAAACCTTATCATGATTTGGTACTCACTTGTCAGGCCCGCCACGTATTTCTACAGATCAGGTAGGCACGTGATCAATACACGGTTTGTTAATGGGTTCTTTAATTTATGCGGATTTTTGCTGTGGGTAATAGTCTTTCCTATCTGGGTTTTAGATATATTGTTATCTACCTTAAGACTTATGTGGCCATTCTTTAAACAAGGTTGGTTGACGTTTGTATTCGGAACGATATTAATGCTACTCGGGGTTTTAACCTGGTCTCAAGTGGCTCCGTTTTCAATCGGGTTTTCGCTTATGATTATAGGTTTGGGTCTCGTTTTACGACACATTTGCCAATACGTACCTCAGGTTACCCCTATTTTCGGAATATTGATTACAACGGTTGGAATTAGTTTAACGGTCTACTCGATTAACGAACATGAATTATTGAGCGGGGTGATTGGATCTACAGTTTTCTTAATAGGGATTTTTATGACATGGCCGGCTATTCGATACAGGGCGAATCCTCCATTCCAATTAGTTGATAGACTAGCATTTTCGTTTATTGGGATCCTGGGACTGGTATTCTGGATAACACCGTTTGATATCGCAGAACCTATTACGGGGGAATTAGAAGCAGAGATAGAGATGTTTTTCATTTCCGGTGTTTCCATGGTCGCAGCCGCTGTGTGGACTATCATGCATAACGCAGATCTCCTTCTCGGGATGGTGTCTATTGTTTCTAATAAGATAGGCAGGTTGAGGCCAGTGATATTGATTGCTGTTGCATACCCGTTAAGTGCAAAGTTTAGAACTGGTCTAACATTGGCCATGTTTTCATTGGTGGTGTTTACCCTTGTGGTTATGTCGATCCTGGGGGAGGCGTTTGGTAGTGCCTTAGCCGATAGTGACGAAGTAACTGGCCATTGGGATATTGAAGGCAATATAGCCTCCACCCATGGGAGTATGGATATTAGCCATGCAATTTCTGAACTAGACCTAATAGCGGAGTCAGAATTTGAAGCGATTGGCAGCTATGTCAGATCGCCTGTAGAGATGAAGCAGGCAAATGTCGAAAATCAGCGGTGGGAACGATTTGTTCTTCAGGCGGCAGATTATGGGTTTTTAAGAAATACCGAACACAATGTTAGGATCATAGCTAACGGTTATGGAACAACCGAAGACAATGTTTGGTCAGCCCTAATCCAAGATCCAAATTTGGCAGTAATCGGAGCAGCGGCTGTTTCGGGTGACGGTGGACCGGGTGGTCACAGACCGGGGTTTAAGATTGAAGGATTTTCTTACAATGACAAATCTATGGATCCGATAGACATACAAGTTTTGGATCCGTCATCGAACAAAGAATGGACTTATACCATCATTGGTATATTAAATAATGGGAACGACAGTGAAAATGTACTGGTCACTTCCAAAACCAAGATCGAAAACATTTTTGGTTTCACTATTCCATCAACCACATATAGATTTCGTATGGTTGATGGAATAGATTTAGATAGGACAACTAAGAATCTAGAATCTGCTTTCATCCGAAATGGGATGGAAACCGTGAATCTTCAGGAAAGAGTAAGAAATGCAGCGGCGCAGGGTCGAGCTTTTAATCGACTCTTCACGGCATTTATGGGGCTTGGCCTCATCGTAGGTATAGCTGCCCTGGGTGTGATTAGCTTGAGGGCAGTTGTTGAACGGCGGCAACAGATAGGCATGTTACGAGCCATTGGTTATAGGAAACGGATGATCCAGTGGGGCTTCTTAATCGAGTCGTCTTTTGTAGCACTTTTAGGAATTATTATAGGGCTGATCCTTGGGGGGGTGACTTCTTATAATATTATTGCATCAATAAGAGAAGGATTTGATGGTATAGAGTTTTCCGTTCCGGTTATACAGTTATCGATAATTGTCGCGCTTGCCTATATATTTTCTATTCTGACGACTTTGTTAGCCGCCAGCCAGGCCTCTGAGATTGCACCTTCCGATGCTCTGAGATACGAATAATCGACAGGTAATTAATATACTGTAGCTAGCATGTATGGTGAGGGTTACTTTTTTTTGGGAAGGCTTCTCTCGATCATTCTATCTACTTGGCCCCCAATTTTCTCCCCTAGCTCGCTCATCTTGGCGTCATCAGACATGCCCTTTGGGCCTTCTGCAAAGAACTGTGCTGTTTCTTTCTTCTTTCGCATTGCCGGCAGTGCTTTTCCTAGAAACTCGTCATCGTATTTAGGCTTTTTGTGTACCTTAAAATTTACTTTTGATACGAGTTTTACTACGTCTGTACTGTTGCAATGGTCACACGTAGCCTTATCCGCTGGTTCGGATAACCTAACGAGTTTTTCCGAGACCTTTTCACAATTGTAGCAACCATATTCGTAAAGAGGCATATGTGCTCCTCATGAAACCTTAAGGTTCATAGTAAATCAGTTTAAGATTCGGTCTCCATAAAGGCTAACAGAGTTATCCCATAGGATTACCTTTTTTATTTCATCAGAAAAATCTTGATCCAGAAACATGTCTACTGCTCCTGGGATTGGTGCGTCTGGGTGGGGCCAATCTGTATTGAAAATCAGATTATCACCAAGTTCGTTGGCAACAAAGGGTAAAGTTCGTTCATCAGCATCACAAGCTATATAACATTGGCGTTTAAAATAGTCACTCGGATCCATTGAGACTTTCTTTTCATATTGAAATCTGCCCTGTCTTCCTGTCGCATGGTCGTCCATACGGGCTAGCCACCAAGGAGCCCAGCCAGCATTTGCTTCAAGAAATGAACACCTAAGCTCGGGGAAGTTTTCTAGTACGTCTCCAAAGATTAGGGTTCCCATAGATAGCATGCCGTCTAACGGAAATGCTATGGCATGGCTCACTGAAGCTAGTCCAGGAGTTTCGGTGTATCCACGAAGCCAACGCGTTTGAGATCCCCCTCCGTGAAATGATGCTGCCATGTTCAAGCTTGATAAGGTTCCCCAAAACGGATTGAATTGAGGATCTGCCCACTTTTGTGTGGAACCTGGGTCTGGAAGATTAATGGCTGCGCATTCAGGGATTTCGGATAGTCTTTCTGTCTCAGCGATTGCCAGTTTTACGTCAATAACCGATACCAATCCGATGAACTTCACTTTACCTTCGGATTCCCTGCAATAGTCACGTGCCCAGTTGTTATAGCCGCGGCATAATGCGTCCTGAAGGTTCGGATCCGCTATGTTTGAAGATAAAGCAGCTGTGCCGTTGGTGTGGAATCCTACTTGGATGTCCAGACCTTCCCTCTCTATTTCCACGAGACGAGCTGGAAGGCTCCACCAAGTCTTCCAGGCGTTTCCATAACGATCTGGACAATCAGCGAACACGCTTTCTGGTCTAGGGGAAACTCGGCCTTCCGGAAACGCTTCGCATGGGTGATAGTTAAATAGATAACGTCCTACGTGACCACTGACCAAAGGTCTACGGTCATAGTAATCCTTTTCGACATAGTTATCCCAGATATCTAGCGGTTCCTGCATATGGCCATCGCCATCAATCACCTTGAATCCGTTTTTCATAATTATCTCCGATTTCTTTAAAAAGGTTGGTTAGTTAACGATTCCATTATGCCCACAGCATGACTATCTAACTAGGAGGATGTGGTTCTCGTTGATATTTGAAGATAGCACAATAGCTTCATGACGTCACTAGACAGCCCCAAGAACTTTTTGCCAAAAACCTAATTCATCTTGAGGGGGTGCTTGCAAAGATTGACGTTAGGGTCAGGGCGGCCTTGCTCCCAATAATAAGGCTAGGCCAAAAATATGGTGTACCTATAATTGGTGCAAGGCATTTAGCAAAGGATGACCAGAGAAAAGCTATCAGGTACGACAAAAATGACTGTGTCCTTGACAGTCTACCAGCATATTGATAGGTTCGTTATCCAATAGAGTCGTTATTACGTTAAAACCCTTTAGGAGGTTATATGATATACGATGTACGGACCTACGATCTAAAGATGGGTAAGGTGCAAGAATATATGGAAGCCGTTCGTGAAGTTGCTTTACCGTTGCGAAAAGAGAACGGAATAGAGTTGACGGGCTGGTATTATACGATTATCGGCCCAATAACCCAGATAATTCATATATGGGCTTATAAGAGTCTGGCCCATATGGAAGAAGCGAAGGCGCGGGTTGAAGCCGATCCACGTTGGACCGGTAAATATTTGCCTAGGGTACAGCCTTTGATAGCAAATGCCAGAGACCAAATAATGAAAGCGGCCGATTTTGCTCCCCAGGGATAGGCACGAATGGTTAATCTGTTAACTTAAAGCTAGACGTTAAGAAACAGTTTTCTGGCGGGTCGAGTGAACCATTGTTGGATGTAGAGGCTTGTTCTCAGGAGCATCTAATAGTTTCCTGCTCGATGTACATCTTGAGCTCTGGAGGCAAAGGATCCAAGCTTGCAGGGACTGCATTCTCAGTTATTCTGGTCGGTTTCGTAGTAGCTGGTATCGGGGCGGTTACGGTTGGATTAGCAAGTAGCCAGGCCAAGACTGCCTGACCCCAGGTCTCTATCCCATATTCCTGTAGAGGTTTTATATTGGGCGTGAGTTTGAGGTCCTTTGCTAAAGATCCTTTTCCCGTAGGACGCATGCATAGAACTCCTATTCCTAGTTCTTTTGCTAAAGGTAAGACCTCTTTTTCGACAAATCTGTCGTTGATGTTGTACGAGACCTGGATAGTGTCTACACGGCCGGTTTTCATGATTTTCATCATCTCGGGTAGCATATCAGGATATCCGTATGTTATTCCGATGAGGTCTATATCTCCCCTTTCTTTCAACTCTTCCAAGTATACGAGGTGTGTTTTCCAGTCGACAAGATTGTGGATCTGAATAAGTTCTATATGGTCTGTTTGGAGTAAAGTGAAAGATCTAGCTATCTGCGATTTACCAGTTTCTGCTCCAGAACACCAAACTTTTGTCGCTAAGTGAAAGCTCTCTCTTCTTCCCGCAATAGTTACACCGAGGACTTCTTCCGCTCGACCATACATGGGAGAAGTGTCCAATAAGGTTACCCCTTCAACCAAACACTGATCGATGATTTTGCGACGTATTTCTATCGCTGGATTCCCTTGTATATCAAAAGTACCCGCGCTGCCCATGCCGAGTGAACTTACGTTTACGTTACCTAACTTCCGAAATTTCATATGTCAGTCCTCTTACGGGTAATGGATGCATTCATAGTCTGGGGCGGGGGCGTTCATTTCGTCAAGTCTCTTAGTAGGGTTCACTCCCGGGAAACCTACTAAAAAACTCAATCTGCCTATTTGTTGGCGTGAGCGAAAAGTTGACTACTTGCAATGTAGAAAGCATACTGGCCGACTAGCTTCTAGTGGATGATCCCCTTTTTTAGATGCGTAGGATTTGTGATAGTACAAGATGTTACCAACTCTTACCAGAATATCGTTACCAATATTATTGTGCCTTATGGTGGCGTGCGGTTCTGGTGATACCCCTGAACCATCCGATTCCTACGATGGAATAAAGACCCCTGTTAAATCGCAGCAGGAAGAGGCCGTAAAGGATCCGGTTGTCGTTGAAACAGTCCCTACCGTAACTTCGGGAGATGAAAATCGTGATTTTGCGACAAAAGCAACAGATAAAGTCGATGGGATAGAGTCAGGAACGGATTTGTCTGATGTTAACGAGTTGGTTGGTCAAGACTATGACAGGAGATGTGTTAACACAACCTTAAGTTTTGAAATCGCTAAGGAGCTGTTTTTTGAAGATCGGCCTCCTTCAAATGTCGAACTTCAACAAATCGAACACTGTAGATTTGGTGCTCAAAAAAGCACTATTGTCGAGACAAATGATAAACAACCCTCGGGTGACTACAGTTCAACCAAGGAGATAAACCCAGATTCATCAAATGGTCTTTCGAAAGGAGATGGGATGATGGGTTACGAGTTTGAATTGGGCTGTGTCGACAATATATTAGGCGTCACGATTGCTGATGAGCTACTTAATGAGCGCCCCCCAACATCAGGAGAATTGGAGAAGATCGAGGGTTGTAGGCCCGGTTCAAATGATGATTCAAATTATCAGAATGAGGAAGACGGTAAGAGTGTCGTTGTATCACCTCCTAGTGATCAGAAGACCCTTTTGGCTGATTGGGGTCACCAGGACTTATGTGAAGGGAGTGATAAAGACGATGAAGGCTTGGCGATTGGGCCACAATGCAACTTGGTCCCGGACCCACTTCCTTCCGGTGTTACAAAAGGAACACTCATAAGTGCGAAGCTGCCGGACCCAAAATATGGGGTTCCACTTGAGGATTGTCAGATTTTCCAGGGGGACTATTGTAGCGAATTGCAATGGGCAAAGACGTCCGATCTTCAAGCAGGTGAGTTTGTTCAGATTCGAATATCTCAAACTAATCCGAACGTTATGTATGCGGGGACCGATTCCAATGATATGTCAACATATCGGAGCACAGATGCTGGTAACACATGGGAGTTAGTCCATGTTAAAGGTCATGTGGCGGGAATCGCAGTCAGTCCGATTGACTCCAATATCGCCCTGTATACGAATCTTGAAGCTCCTGTACAACGTACTAATGATGGGGGTAAATCTTGGAGTCCAGTGGTTGGAAATCAACCTGGAGGTGTCGAGTATAATAAGCCCTTCACAGCCATTTCATTTTCAGAGGATCATCCGAATGTCGTGTATACTTCCGCTCTTCGTGGAAGTTCGCGAGGAGGTATTTGGCCTCCTGAACCTGCTGACATATTCAAAAGCATTGACTCGGGAGTCACGTGGAATCATATGGGGACTTGTGAGACATGTTCTTCGATACAAACGATCGTTGTGAAGAAGGGTGACCCGAACTTTATATGGGTTTCAGCCGACGGTGGTCTCCAATATAGCAAGGATTCTGGAAAGACCTGGAGTGGCAACGTAATCCCATATCTGAGGAAAGTGGCAGAACAACAGCTGCAAAATCGTATGGCTAACATGCCAAAAGTGATAGGACTTACGATACATCCAGACCGACCTGATATTATGCTGGCAGCTTCTAGTGAGTTTGGTATGTTTCGTAGTGTGGATGGTGGAGTGTCTTGGGAACATAGCAATGCTGGTCTTAAAACATCCAAGCTTCATCAGGTATATTTCGCACCTAGCAATCCAAATGTCGCGTATTTGTCTACACACGATGGTTTATATAGAAGTGATGATGGAGGTGAGTCTTGGGCGGAACGGAATAAGGGACTAAAACATAAGTTCTTATCTCCGATCGCGATACATCCAAATAATGAGAATGTTGTTTTTTGTCATGCTCACAATGGAGGGATTGGAGCTAAGGCTAAAGATAGTAAAGGTCAAGACATAGGGTTTTATGGATGTCATGCATGTCATTCGCTTTTTGACAATATGGGTGCGAATCATCCTTACTACAAGCCTTACTTCATAAAAGAGATGGCCGAATTTGCAATTACGAGAACGAAAAGATTATTGGTAAAACAACTGCTTGTAGATGAATACTACACAGGACAGGAGTCACCATCACCACCTAGGTCTCCGCATGACTAATACGCTAACAAGAATATTAAAACGAGACGAACCTAAAGCTCACATCGTGGAGGGTATGACCAAACTATTTTTTCAGAAGACTGGTGTTGAGGATGCTTTGATAACTATTAAAGAGAATAGAAACACTCGTACCGGGTTACAGAACAATCTGTATTGGGGAGTTATTATTAAGC
>CAJXDJ010000006.1 GCA_913052045.1 uncultured Dehalococcoidia bacterium | reverse complement strand
AAGGGGTAGCGTTTCTGGACGACGGGACCATGGTGGGCGTGGAAGGTGGACGCAGATTTATGGACACGGTTCAGTCCGTGAACATCACGAGAATTTTACAAACATCTGCAGGGAGGATTATATTTGCGCAGCCCAGGAAGGTTTCCTAATGACAGAGATCGTCACTGCATCCAACTTAGGTCCGGTTGGAGCAGTGGTAGTAGCAGCAGGACAAAGTTACCGGATGTCTGGCGTAAACAAAATATTTGCCCCTTTAGGCGATAGGCCGCTGATAGCCCATTGTTTGACAATTCTAAATGATTTCCCCCCGATAGGCGAAATAGTTCTTGTCTTATCCGCGGACCAAATATCAGAAGGCCATGCAATGGCTTCAAAATTTCAATGGCCAAAATTAACTAAATTATGTAAGGGAGGACTCCGGAGACAAGATTCCGTTAAAGTCGGACTAGATGCTTTATCGAATACTCAATGGGTCATAATTCATGACGGGGCCAGACCTTTTATCGATTCTGAACTCTTATACCGTGGCATGGACACGGTCAGACATGTAGGAGCGGCAACAGCGGCTACACCATCAAAGGACACTATTAAAATCGTGTGCTCAGATCAAATGGTATCATCAACTCCGCTTCGTGAGACGGTTTGGGCTATACAAACACCTCAAATTTTCGAATCCTCTCTGATAAACAGAGCCCATTGTCTTCACGAGGAAAATTTCACCGATGATAGTTCTATGGTGGAGAAATTAGGTCTGCCGGTCAAAATTTTTATGGGTTCGTACTCTAACATAAAGATAACTACGCAAGAAGACCTGGTTTTAGCTCAAATGCTATTGCAAAATAATATTAGGCGTATGAGCAGGTCATGAGAGTGGGCCAAGGCTTCGACGTTCACCGACTAACCACTGGCAGGAAACTCGTCCTTGGTGGAACGGAGATTCCTCATAACAAAGGCTTAGACGGGCATAGTGATGGTGATGCTCTAGTTCACGCCATAATTGATGCTTTACTCGGAGCATCGGGGTTGGGCAATAAAGGCACACATTTCCCATCCCACGAAGAGCAGCTCAAAAATATCTCAAGCATCACTATGTTAACAAAAGTAGCGACTCTGCTACTAGATTCCGGATGGAAGATGGTTAACCTGGATGCTACAATAATCGCCCAGGAACCCAAGGTACAGCCCTATCTTGACCATATGCGAACAAAAATATCTCAAACCCTTAATTCTCCGGTGGAGAACATAAGCTTGAAGGCTACGACCACGGACCAACTTGGCTTTATAGGAAGGGGAAATGGAATAGGAGTTCTCGCAATAGTACTTATAGAGAGTCTGTGATGTACATTCGAGACACTCTTTCCGGACAACTGAAGGAGTTTAGCTCTGAAGATAACAAAGTTAAACTTTATGTGTGTGGCATCACCCCATATTCAACCGCACATGTGGGACACGCGAGAAGTACAATAACATTTGATGTACTGCGTAGGTATCTTGAATTCATAGGATTTGAGGTACAACACGTCCAAAATTTCACCGATATTGATGACAAGATTATTGTCAAAGCTAGAGAAGAGTCGATTTCCTATAAGGAACTCTCGACACGCTACATGCAAGAATACATCAGGGACATGGAACGACTAAATGTTCTTCCAGCTCATAAATATCCCCTAGCAACTGAGGCAATTCCAGGAATCATTAAGATAGTCGAACAGCTTATAGCGAAGGGTTACGCCTATGAAAATGATGGTGACGTCTATTTTAGCGTGAGGAAATATATCAACTATGGTCAACTTAGCAACCGGTCAATAGATGACATGATAGCTGGGTCTCGGATCGAAATCTCAGAACAGAAGCGCCACCCAATGGATTTTGCCCTTTGGAAAGCTTCAAAGCCCGGGGACCCTTCTTGGGAAAGCCCGTGGGGCAATGGACGCCCCGGTTGGCACATCGAATGCACCACAATTTGCCTGGATAATTTGGGTGAAACCATCGACATACATGGAGGGGGATTGGACCTAGTATTTCCCCATCATGAGAATGAGTTGGCCCAGAGTGAATCATTTACAGATAAAGATCCATTTGTACGGTTCTGGGTCCACAACGGACTCCTAAATCTCCAAGACGAAAAGATGAGCAAGTCGGTAGGGAATTTGGTCTCAATTGACACGGCACTCGAAAAATATAAACCTGACTTAATCAGGCTTTTTTTCCTTTCCGCTCATTATCGTAGCCCCCTAAATTATAGCGACCAGGCCCTAAGTAATTTAAACAAAGGGCTTGATCGTTTACTAGCTGTCCTTCGAATCCACCCTCATACAGACTTCGGGCAACTGGATTCAAGCCCATTCGAAAGTAAGTTCATTGAAAGCATGAATGACGATCTCAACACATCCCAAGCCGTAGGTATTCTCTTTGAATTGGCTCACGAAATAAACCGGGCTCATTTAAACAATATTACCGTTGGCGAAGCCCAGAAAATGCTAAAAAAATTGGGTGGCATTCTTGGACTTAAATTTAACCAATCAACAAGTAGCGGTGCCGACCTGGAAGATAAAGTTTTCGATTTATATAGACAGATGTCAAAAATGATTGAACCTTCTAATGATCAAGGATTATCTAACTTGATTGCCTGTGCAGACTCTAAAAGTCTAGATTCTATGATGGATACACTGGTCGCGATTCGGAGAAAACTGAGAGATGCTAATTCTTACGATTTGGCCGATTGGATCAGAGATACATTAGCTAAGTTGAACCTAATAATCGAAGATAACCCTGAAAGTTCACATTGGCGTTGGAAATAGCACCGCAGTAGAGTAATGTAAACTCTATAAATTTTTCGGGGTTAATAACAAACAGTCGACTTGGTCAATCAAAACATCATATCAAAGCTAATAAGCATTTTTGGGAAAAGACAGAAGGAGTGGACCCCCTTAATACAGGAGACAATATGCAAAGTCGTGACTTAATAGGATACGGACCTAACCCACCTGCAATCGAGTGGCCAAACAAGGCAAGAATTGCTGTTTCCTTAGTAGTAAATTACGAAGAGGGATCAGAATATTCCACACTCGATGGTGATCCCGCGGGCGAAACAATAGGAGAGTCTCCATCACCTGTTCCTTCAGGTCAAAGAGACCTGGCTAACGAATCATTCTTCGAATATGGAAGTCGGGTGGGAATCTGGCGGATTCTCAACATATTTGACCAACTCAACGTTCCGGCAACTTTTTATTGTTGTGCACTGGCGTTGGAACGTAATCCGTTCGTGGGTCCAGCAATCGTAAAATACGGACACGAAGTATTCGGTCATGGTAATCGATGGGAAGAATACTTTAAGATGAGCCGCGAGGAAGAAAGAAAAGCTATCCATCAAGCAGTTAAATCAATAATAAAGACTACAGGGGAACGCCCACTGGGTTGGTATTGCCGTTACGGTCCAAGCCTGAACACCAGAGAATTGATCGTCGAGGAAGGTGGATTCATTTATGATTGTAATGCATACAATGATGACCTCCCGTTCTATACTATTGTGAAACAAAAAGATTGGCTGGTAGTGCCTTATTCACTAGAAGTCAACGACAGTAAATTATGGCGCGGGGATATGTCTCAACCCAAAGACTGGTTTGAGACTGCAAAGAATACGTTTGATCTCTTGTACGAAGAAGGAAGTACACATCCCAAGATGATGTCGCTAGGCCTACACTGTCGGATTATTGGAAAGCCATCCAGAGCAATCGAATTGATACGATTTATTGAATATGCTAAAAGCAAACCAGGTGTCTGGTTCGCTAAACGAATTGAGATAGCTCGTTGGTGGCTAGAGAAATATCCGCCCCGTCCAGCTACGTAACCTTAATACTAAAACAGCATCTTATGAACAAAATGGTTTCCCTCAAGTTGATTCTAAACATCACAGTTACACTACTGGTGTTTCTATCGGCGTGCTCTAGGGAGGATTCGAAGTCCCCACCCACGATGGTCCCTGGTCTAACTGAAAATATCGTGCCAATTGATACTAACGATGCCCCAAAAATCGAACACAATGCTGGCTCAGTTGATCGTATACCAACAGAACCTTCACAAAGAGAAACTCACGACTGGTCTCAGGTAGCAAAAGATGAGTCGAATGGACAATTTCAACTTGGCCTCTGGCTTCGGGTAGACAAAGTTCCAATCGGAGAAACGATTGAACTTAAGGCCAAAATTAAAAACCTATCGTCGTCGGAGCAGCAATATACCATGTGGGCAGTAGGAGATCCTGACTTGTACATACGGATCGTTGAAAACCAGGATAAAGGCACAGACGAGATTTATCTCTTTTCCAACGATGATACTACCCCCTTATTTGATGGTATTACCTTAGGGACCATGCAGCCGCAACAAACCTTTGAACGAACGGTTGTATGGGATCTTCATATTCCAGTCGACAATGTTCCTACACAGGTGCCCACGGGCACATATATCATAGAAGTGGATTTTTTCCCAGGTGCCCAAAACAAAGGTCCCACTGGAAACGTATTGAGAATCACCTATCCGATAGAAATCATAAACGGTGACTAAAAAGCATCGAAGACGCAAACATTATCGCCAACGTGTGCCTTTAGGTGTCTGGCCGCGCTACCATGATTGAGAGCAATCTCGAGAGTATCGAAACTTCCAAACAAAGCCATCAACCCTCCACTTTCGGAATAATTCGCTACTAAATACGGAATGACTTCATTTTTGACCGACACTGACAAAGAAGACCTGTCATTCACTAGCTTACGGTCTATATTGGTAATCAAATTGCCAAATCGGTCAATGTGTACGATCTCACCTTGCAATTTACTGTCGGCCCAAACTGGTTTATTAATGGGATGACAAATCGGATCCCTAACCTCTTTACCCACCTTTTCTGGATCCAATCCAAGCGAAAGATGAGCGGCAACCGGGCCAAATATATCTCTACCATGGAAAGTCGAACTCACTGGATGTCTCCAGTATGCCTGGTTACTTATTTGAAACACCGTAGACTGTCCGGATTGTCGGGAAAGTACGTCACTTAATATTCCGTTATCCGGTGCTACGAAAAAACCTGTGGGAGTTACGGCAAGCAATGGTCTCCTGGTAGATCCAACACCTGGATCGACGACCGCTACATGGATTGTATCGGGCGGAAATTGTTCTGCGGTTTTCGATAACAAAAATGCACTTTGGGTTAGATTATAGGGTTCAATATCATGAGTTAGATCGACTATATTGACGAAGGGATTTATTTCAAAAATCACTGCTTTTAGCTGCCCTACATAGCCATCAACCAATCCAAAATCAGTCAATAAAGTGATCAAAGCCCTATGTCATCTATTGGCTAGGATAACCTAACGCTTAGTATAGACACTACAACAAAAACCGCCGAAAGAAAAATGGTTAACTGAAACAACACTTTTTCGACACCTCTTCTAACTCGAAACGTGGTACTAGAAGAGCCAAAAAGGCCAGCCCCCGAATCTCTGACTTGCATGAGGATTACGATAACCAATATAACCGATACCGATATTTGCAGTATTTGAATTGCGCTTCCCAATTACACCTCTTATAGAGCCTTTAGTTCTTCCTCAACCAATGCGTTTACTTCCACAGGGTCAGCCTTGCCTTTTGTGATGCGCATAACATGTCCAACAAGAAATTTGGCCGCCGTCTGTTTACCTAACCGATAATCACTTACAGCCTTTGGATTACTAACTATAGCCTCCTTCACAGCTTTTAAAACCACGGAGGCGTCCACGATCAATTCATATCCCCCATCTCGAACCAACTGCAACGGAGAAACGGAGTTGGCAAAGGAACGAGCCAGGACTTGTTTTGCCAACGAAGTAGTCAGTATACCGTCTTCTAGCAAATCTAATAATTCACCTATATGTGAAGGCTTAACTTTGGAGTCCACTATCGTGATAGAATCTTGATGTAACAAACTTGTTAGATCTCCGAGCAACCAGTTTGCGACAGACTTGCTCCGCTGTACATAATTCGCGCAAGTTGTTTTGGTTCCTTCCATTGCGTCTTCAAAAAAGATCGCCATTCCTTTTGACGCAGTCAAAAGTTCAGCGTCATATCTAGACAAATGGTATTGAGATACGAACCTATCGCGTTTTTCAAAAGGCAATTCTGGCAGTTCACTATAGATCGCGTCAACCCATTCTGTATCGATCGTCATTGGTGGAAGATCAGGTTCAGGAAAGTATCTATAATCGTGAGCCTCCTCTTTTGAACGTTGCGAAACCGTTACTCCCCGCTCCTCCACCCAACCTCTAGTTTCTTGAACAACTCGTCCACCCGTTTCTACAACATCTATTTGACGTTTAGCTTCGTAAACAAGGGCATTATATACGGACCGAAAACTATTCATATTTTTTATTTCTGTGCGTGTAGTGTAATTCTTAGCACCCTTCGGTCTAACACTAATATTGGCATCACAACGTAGACTCCCTTCTTCCATATTGCCAGTGGTCACTTCAATATACTGAAGTATGGATCGTAATGCGATAAGATATTGGCGGGCTTCTTCGGGAGAACGTATATCAGGATCCCCCACGATTTCCATCAAAGCTACCCCAGATCTATTCACGTCTACCAGGCTATAACTTTCCTCTCCATTCTCGTTTACATGCTGCAATTTTGCCACGTCCTCTTCGAGATGCACCCTCTCGATACCAATCGACCTCTTGTCCCCGTCCAACTCGATCTCTAGATGGCCATTTTTAGCTATGGGCATATCATATTGGGAAATCTGAAAACCTTTCATCAGATCTGGGTATGGATAGTTCTTACGATCAAACTTTGTGTTCTCAGATATTTCACAATTCAAAGCCAACCCAGATGCTATAGTTTGCTCGACAGCCTTGCGGTTCACAACCGGCAGCACCCCAGGCAATCCAAGACAAACGGGACATACCAACGTATTCGGTGGGGCGTACTGATAATCTGCTCGGCAGTTACAGAACATTTTGGTTTTGGTCTTAAGTTGAACATGCACCTCAAGCCCAATCACAGTCTCGTATTCAGTTGAAACAGTATTCAAGGCAGAATCTCTGGGTAAAATTATCTTCATTTAAGTATATCAATAGTAAAGGTATCGCATCAATCCAATTGTTACAACAGAAGAACCTATCATTTGCTTAAAAAGAGACCCTAAACAAATATATAGTGATCTACGTGCAATGTTTATCTGCTATTTTGGCCGATAATAATGATTTTCTAATCACTGGAGCATCATCATCATCAGATAATCCATTAGGCTAACATATAATTGCAATAATATATTGTGCTTGAGCTCAAAAGCGATCGATTGAAATTTTCTGCTAGAATACGTAGAGTTGTGGGCTTCCGTATGATACACGGTAGAATTATAGGCCCCATAGGTTAGTCTAATGACGTCGTACTATCCTGTTTTTTTGGACATTACCAATCGGCTTTGCATCGTAGTTGGAGGCGGCAAAGTAGCTGAAGCCAAAATCTTTCAGCTGCTCGAATATAAATGCCTAATTTCAGTAATAAGCCCTAAAATCACGCCTTGCATATTGTCTTGGATAAAAAACCGTAGAATTTCATGGGAACCACGTATCTACGAGTCCGGCGATATAGCGAATGCATTCCTAGTAATAACGGCTACAGGCTCAGCTAAGGTTAACACCATGATATCAGAGGAAGCCAAGCTTCATAAGGTTCTTTTGAACACGGTAGACAATCCCCTTTTAAGCAATTTTATTGCTCCAGCTATCGTTAGGAGGGGACCGGTGACTCTTGCTATATCAACTAACGGAACAAGTCCAGCATTAGCGAGAAAATTCAGAGAATGCCTGTCGAAAAGCCCACTGCTAGAATACGCAGATCTAGCCCCTTTACTTTCGCAAATTCGCAAGCAAGTCAAATCAAATGGGTGGAAAGTCAAACCAGATATCTGGCAGAAATTGATTACCCCTGAACTGCTGACCATGATAAAAAATGGTAGGGAAAAGGAAGCAAAAGCCGATCTCCTGAAAAATCTATCACAGGAATCAACATCATGAAGCCACTCATAATAGGCACGAGGGGAAGTAAATTGGCACTTAGGCAAACCCATCAAATAATGGATAAAATCAAGGATGCATATCCGAACCAAAATATAGAGATATGTGTAATCCGAACCAGTAGCGATAAATTTCCTACATCTCCTCTGGACCAGATGGGCATGGGGGTATTCGTCAAAGAAATAGAGGCTGCTTTAATGCAGAAAAGAATAGACTTGGCCGTTCACAGTGCCAAGGATCTGACACCAGAACTCCCTAAAGGATTGACCATAGGAGCGATAGGATCACGACAAGACCCAAGAGATGTTCTTGTTAATAGATGGAACTCCAAATTAACCGACATACCAGAAAATGCTGTTATAGGGACTAGCAGCCCTAGACGAGTGGCTCTTCTCCGACGATATCGCCCCGATTTCAAAATCGTCTCTATACGAGGAAACATCGATAATCGGCTCGATCAAGTATACAGAGAGAAAATTGACGGTACGATTATGGCAGCTGCTGGATTAATCCGATTAGGGTTAGAAAACTCGGTTTCTGAATATTTGCCAACAAATTATTTTATCCCTGCTCCAGGACAGGGAGCATTAGCTATTGAAATCAGAACTCTTGATCATCACTTAAAGGACCTTGTAAGAATTTTGGATGACCCTACTGCTCACCTGGCTATTGCGGCGGAGAGAGCCTTTCTCAAATTATTACAAGGGGGTTGCACTGAGCCTTCAGCTGCTTATGCACAACTTGATGGCGACCAATTAAATATGCACGCATTCATTGGGACAACTAGCGGACGAGAATTTTTCGAGGCCACAAAAACCGGCATGGCTCACGACCCCACTGAAGTAGCAAGGAAAGTTTATCAAACCCTTCTAGATATGGGAGCCAAACATCTTCTTCGAGATGATTCGGTGTAATGAATAAGATCGTAGGAAAAGTATACCTAATCGGGGCAGGGCCAGGAGACCCTGGGTTAATAACTGTTAAGGGACTTAACCTGCTAAAACAAGCTGATGTCGTCTTCTACGACCGCCTGGTCAACAAACGCCTCCTAGAAGAGATTGGAGATCACGCAGTGGCTATATACGTCGGGAAATCCCCAGGGCCTGGTAAAGATCAACAGGCAAATATATCTACCCTCCTGATTGATCAGGCATCCGAAGGCAAAATGGTCGTTCGTCTCAAAGGAGGTGATCCATTCGTATTTGGACGAGGCGGAGAGGAGATCCAAGTACTTCAGATGGCTGGGATACCATTCGAGGTAGTCCCAGGGATAACGTCATCCATTGCTGTACCAGCATACGCCGGAATACCACTAACACATAGAGATCATTCGAGTAGTTTCACAGTAATCAGTGCAATTGAGTCCCAAGATAAATCACCCTCAACCATAAATTGGACAGCCTTGGCAAAATCAGGGGGTACGCTAGTAGTCCTTATGGGTTGGAATGTCATCGATAATGTGATTAAAAATCTTATATCCGGTGGAATTTCCTCTTCTACGCCAGCAGCTCTGATAGAATGGGGGACTGAACCATTTCAAAAAACAGTTACGGGAGAAGTAAGGAATATCAGTGCTAAGGGACGCAAGTCTATGATAGCTCCTCCGGTTGTATTGGTCATAGGCAGTGTAGTATCCCTAAGAAACCAGATTCGATGGTTTGATTCCAAACCCCTGTTTGGCAAACGTGTTCTGGTTACTCGACAGGAGCGTTCTCCAAGAACCTTGGACACTCTACTACGACATGAAGGGGCCCTTCCTATAAATGTACCGACAATAACTTTTGTAGCATCACCAATGTCTAAGGAATTAGACACGACAATGAGAAACCTATCCACGTATCAGTGGATAGCATTCATGAGCGTTAACGCCGTAGAGTTTTTCTTTTATCATATGAAATCTTTGGGGTTAGATTCCAGAAAATTGTCTGGGGTTAAGATTTGCTGCATTGGGTCAGAAACTAATAAATCGCTTGAAAACTTTGGGCTGTTGTCAGATCTTGTCCCAAAATATTTTGGTTCCAAATATCTAAGCAACGTATTAAGGAACAAATTCGTTCCTGGAGACCGAATATTAATTCCAAGGACTAACATTGCCCCTATTGATTTATCGGAGGAACTAGGCAACCTTGGTGCTATAGTAAAACAACCCATAATCTACCAAACCGAAATTCCAGAAGAGTCAAGGAGAATGTTGAGAACGACTCTGGAGAAATCCGCGATTGACATTATTACATTCACTAGTTCATCTACAGTAAAGAATTTTGCTGAATTGTTGGATGGGGATTACAGCCTCATAGAGAAATCATTAGTAGCGGCAATAGGGCCTTCTACCGCTAAAACAATAGAAAAGGTGGGCTTAAAGGTTGACATTCAAGCTTATAACCACACGATTCCTGGCCTGGTATCAGCCTTAACAAATCATTTCCTGGGAAGGAGAATATAGATGACTGGATACCCAGAAAATAGGTTGCATCGTCTACGCAAAACTGCTGGTATACGGAATCTCGTTCGAGAGACTAAATTGTCAGTGAATGATCTTATCTTCCCGCTTTTTGTAACTCACGGTGAAAATATAAAGACAGAGATAAAATCTATGCCAGGAAACTATCAAATCTCGTTAGACAACCTACCAAGGGAAATAGGAGAACTAACATCTTTGGGTATCCCAGGAGTATTATTGTTCGGTTTACCAGGGGAAAAGGACGAGACGGGTTCATCTGCATCGTTCAGGCATGGAATAGTCCAGAATGCAGTCCGCGTCACGAAGGATACTAATCCAGACATTCTAGTTATTACTGATCTCTGCCTGTGTGGTTACACAATTCACGGTCACTGTGGAATTCTTAACGGCGAAAACATAGACAACGACAAAACCCTGGATATATATATAGAAATAGCTCTATCTCAGGCATCAGCTGGCTCGGATATTATTGCTCCGTCGGGAATGATGGACGGACAAGTAGGAATAATCCGTAAAGCACTAGACACTAATGGCTACACAGGCACGGCCGTAATGGGATACTCAGCAAAATACGCTTCCTCTTTTTACGGCCCATTCAGAGCTGCTTCGGATTCGTCTCCTAGTTTTGGAGACCGAAACAGCTATCAAATTGACCCAGCAAACTGGCGAATGGCTATGAGAGAAATCCAAGAAGACGTGGATGAGGGTGCTGATATTATCATGATAAAACCCGCTTTAGCATACTTAGACATAATTAATCGAGCCAGGGCAACGTATAATCACCCCATTGCTGCGTATAACGTCAGCGGAGAATTCTCGTTGATAAAAGCAGGAATCGCTGCTGGCACACTAGATGCCAAAACCATAATTCTGGAAATCCTAACAAGCATCAAACGCGCAGGGGCGGATATAATAATAAGCTATCACGCCAAAGAAGCGGCCAGATGGCTAACTGAGGGATAGGTAGTCACTCACACAAATCTGCAAATCCAATCCCCCAGAGAACCATTTGAGGCATAAAAACCATACTCTTAATTCCCAGCTTACCAAATCCGGCCGAATCGTTAATCCTGATCTCACACACTACTCTGGGTAAACTAGCTCTCCACCTGACGTCTGTCTAGAGGGCTTACGCACTGGGCTTGCACCCTTACTCTTCCAAAAGATTTCAGCAACTTTAGTCACAGCGTCACGTAACCCATTGGCAGCTTCCAGATTACGATGCACTTTCGCCTCGGACGCCTCTTTCATGGCTTTCCAAAACGTGTCGTGAAGATCTGGGAACTGTTCTATGTGTTCAGGTTTAAAGTAATCCGCCCAAAGGATACGTAGTTCTTGTTTGACCAATTCGGCATGATGTTCTTTAACATTGGTCATACGAGAAATCTTATGAACGTAAATCGCAGATTGATCCTGAGTCGCATCAGCACCGGGTTTTTCCAACCCATTAATCAACGTAGACATTCGAACCACTGTGTGAGCCGCGATTTGGGCAAGATGGGGGTCATAAATACCACAAGGGATGTCGCAGTGTGCACAAACAAGTCGTTCTGGGAACATCCAATGCTTCACTATATGGATTGGGTTTAACGAAACCATATTTACTCCTTTGATTGAATTTAACATCCGCAGTATATCCTAGTTGCAATGACCTGCCAACGTCGAATTAAAAGACCCAAACTGATACATATACTGGTAAGATTATATCTATGTTCGCACAAAAAGTTATTCAACTGATTACTCGGCTAAACCCTCGGTTCCAGGGCAAGCGATTCAGCACTATAACTGTAAACGGCAATAGCATGGCCCCTACCTTCTCTAATGGAAACCGCATATCCATAAGTCGAAATCCATACAAAACGGACCGTCCCATATTAGGGGATGTCGTCGTATTTGCTCATCCTGGAGTTAAACAAACGACTTTCTTGAAACGCATAGTTGGCTTACCAGGAGATCTCATAGAACTGAAATGCAAACGTATATTTGTTAATAATCAGTCTATTACGCCACACGCCCAGGGTCCTGTTGGGCAGTCACAACTTCTTGACCTCATGTGGCCACTGGAGGGCGATGAATATTTTGTTTTAGGTGACAATCCATGTGATAGTTTGGATAGTCGAAGACTTGGACCCATCAAGTTAAGTTGGATCATAGGCAAAGTCTGGTAGGAACAATTCCGAAGGTGCTAGAATCAAGTCATGCCACAAAAAAATATTATTATACGTGGGGCCCGCCAACACAACCTCAAGAATATCGACGTAGTAATTCCCCGAGACAAACTAGTTGTAATCACCGGAGTTTCTGGGTCAGGGAAAAGCTCATTGGCATTCGACACAATATATGCAGAAGGCCAGAGAAGATATGTAGAGTCACTCTCGGCGTACGCACGACAATTTTTGGGAAGGATGGAGAAGCCGGACGTAGAATATATAGAAGGGTTATCTCCAGCAATTTCTATAGATCAGAAAGGCGTTTCCCATAATCCACGATCTACTGTAGGTACAGTCACCGAGGTATATGACTACATGCGGCTCCTGTACGCAAGAGTGGGCAGACCCCACTGCCCCAACTGCGACAAGCCAGTCTCCCGGCAGACGATACAGCAAATAGTTGACTCAATCATGTCTATGGAAAAAACTTCCCAGATAACAATACTCGCTCCCAAGGTTAGACGGCGGAAGGGAGAACACAAAGATATCTTTGAAAAGGCCAGACAAGCTGGTTTCAGCCGAGTAAGAGTTAACGGCGAGATGATCAGGTTAGAGGAGACAGAAAATTTAGTTCTAAATAAGCAAAAGTGGCATTACATAGATATTGCAGTCGATCGACTCTCCATCGATGGCGAAATTGATGTGACCAGATTGACTGACTCAGTCGAAACCGCTATTCGAGAAGGACAAGGGCAAGTAACAATAGCTGTAGCAGAAAAGAACGACGTGGAGTTCTCAGAACGATTTGCGTGTGTCAGTTGTGGTACGAGCCTCACCGAAGTAGAGCCAAGGACCTTTAGCTTTAACAGCCCACATGGGGCTTGTGGGGATTGTACTGGCTTAGGTTTCAAGTTAGAAGTTGATCCGGATCTCGTCTTAGCAAATAGAGACTTGACACTGCAAGAGGGAGCAGTTTTGCCTTGGGCTAGGTCAGGTTCAATGAGTTCTTGGTACACGAGCCGTATAGGATCTGTAGCCAACACGTACAATTTCCCTACCAACGTCCCGATATCAAAACTTTCTGATTCGAATCTAAATATAATATTATACGGTAACGATCATGAATATATGACAATGCACCATAAAACACGCCGTGGGAGGGTATACAGCTGGAAAACTACCTTTGAAGGCGTCATTCCGAATCTTGAAAGAAGATTTCGGGAAACAGATTCCAATCATATTCGAACACAAATTGAAAAGTATATGAGGACTAGGGCATGCCAGTCCTGCAAAAACAAAAGGCTCAAACCAGAAGCTTTAGGTGTAAAAGTAAACAATCAGGATATCATGGATGTTTGCAGCTATCCCATAAGAAAGACATTGGAATGGTCACAGCAACTACAGTTGGATACTACCTCGAATCACTCATCTAAGTCCCTAACCAGAAGGGAAGCCACTATAGCCAAGCCAATATTGAAAGAAATTATCGACCGCTTAACATTCCTTCAGGACATAGGGCTGGGATACTTAACACTAAACAGAGCCGCCAGAACTCTCTCTGGAGGAGAAGCCCAGCGAATTCGTTTAGCAACCCAAATAGGATCTGGGTTAACTGGAGTACTATACGTCTGTGACGAACCCACCATAGGTCTACATCCCGATGACGACAAACTGCTCATAAATACATTAAAACACCTTAGAGACCTAGGGAATACCGTACTAGTAGTAGAACATGATAGAGCAGTTATGCAGGCCGCGGACCACATCATTGATATGGGATTAGGGGCAGGTGAATTTGGTGGCAACATAGTCGCTGAAGGCCCTTTGAATACTATATTAGAGAGTAAAACTTCTTTGACAGGACAATACCTTAGTGGACGGAAGAATATTCCGATTCCAGCAGAACGAAGAATCGGGAACGGGAAGTATCTCCAGATAATTAACGCAGCAGAAAATAATCTTCGTGGTATAGATGTAAGTTTTCCATTGGGCCTGCTTCTATGCGTCACTGGGGTGTCGGGATCCGGAAAGAGCACCCTGATGTACGAAGTGCTTTACAAAAAGCTTGCACAATCCATCTATAGAGCCAAGGATCGTCCGGGTAAACACGACAGGCTAATCGGAATTGAAAATATTGACAAAGTTGTCAATATAGACCACTCACCCATAGGGCGTACCCCTCGTAGTAATCCAGCAACTTATACAGGAACGTTCACGTTCATACGAGACCTGTTCGCATCCCTTCCAGAATCCAAAGCTCGTGGATACAAAGCTGGAAGATTTTCTTTCAACGTAAAAGGAGGTCGGTGCGAAGCCTGCCAAGGGGAGGGATACACACAGGTAGAAATGCAATTCCTACCCAATGTTACCGTTCCATGCGAAAGTTGTTACGGAAGTCGCTACAACCGTGAAGCATCTGAAATTCGTTACAAGGATCAAAGTATATCTGATGTTCTAAATATGACCGTATACACAGCACTGGATTTTTTCAGGAATATTCCCAGAATTAAATCTAAATTAGAAACCCTGAGAGATGTCGGCTTGGGATACATA
>CAJXDJ010000005.1 GCA_913052045.1 uncultured Dehalococcoidia bacterium | reverse complement strand
TTTGTTACACCTATCGTGGCTTGAACCACGTCACTTGCTCCGGTAATAGTACCGACTAAAGAATCCCTAATTGCACTTCCTATTTTTCCTAGAGGCATCTAGTCCTCCCAATAATTCGAACTATCAAAATGGGCGAGAATACGCCTAGATTAACGGCATAATCCTATATGCATAGCGGGCGGTCTTCAATAGATTGAGTTGCGGATTTCGACGAGAACTGAGGAATAATTAAACTAAAACAGTGACAAACTTATTGTGGTATATAGTATTTACTGGCGGGAGTGAGAGGGAGTCGAACCCTCCCGTCCCGGTTTGAGCGAGACACAACGGATTTGAAGTCCGCAGGGGCCACCGGACCCCATCCACTCCCTTATCCATGATACGTTTGACCCCTTAACTACCTAGGACGGATTCCAATTTATTCTTCAACTGTACTTTGGGTACTGCTCCGACTATTTGATCAACAGGTTCTCCGTCTTTAAAGATTAGTAGGGCAGGGATACTGCGAATACCGTATTTGACGGCTGTGATTGGGCTCGAATCAACGTCTACCTTGGCGAATGTCATTTTGCCGTCCAATTCCTCGGCCAATTCATCGACAATCGGTGATATCATTTTGCACGGCACACACCAATCGGCCCAGAAGTCTACCAGTACAGGCTTGTCTGCTTTAAGTACCTTTTCGTCAAACTCTGCATCGCTTACCGCGAAAGGTTTCGCCATTTATATCCTCCGGATTAAGTCAAAAGTTTAGTTATTTAATACTATGGTTTAGTGTATAGCTGTAGTCGTGTAAGGGTCAACGTTTCCAACAAGTCGTCTTGGAACACGCGATACCTTAGTTTATAGTAGCTATGTTTTTACATGATTAGATCAAGTTTAGCAGGAAAACAATTTATTCTCACTCTAAAATCTTGGGGAAGATTGGGGGAGGTAGTGGCTAATTTAGAAGGTGAGGCCAGACCGGTATTCGTACAAGGCGGAATTCCAGGAGAACGGGTTAGAATCGAGATTGTCAGAGAATGGCGACGGTATATTGCCGCCCGAACCGTAGAAGTTATAGATGCTTCCCCTGAGAGAGTCGTACCACCGTGCAAATATTTTGGTCCATGCACTGGTTGTCAATGGCAGCATATTTCATATGCATTTCAGTTGGAAACCAAGAAATTATTGGTGGTCAGTGCTCTTGAAAGAGTCGGTGGGATTTCAAACCCCCCTGTAGCTGATACTGTAAAATCCGATCTAAACTATGAATATCGCAACCACGCAAGATTTACGGTGGGCCCCAAAGGCAAATTAGGTTACGTCAATCGCGAAGATCGGCAATTTGTTGGGATTGATAGATGTATGTTAATGGATCCACGAGTTAATAAAATCCTTTCAGGTTTGCAAAATAAATGCCAGGAGACCACTCAGGTAGCTGTCCGGTGCGGCATTAATACAAATGATTTTTTGATTCAGCCTACCCTGACTAATCCCGAAATTAATTTTAGTAGTGGACAGAAACATTATCGAGAGATCGTCCAAGACAGACATTTTCGGATTGGATCACCTTCATTTTTCCAGGTCAATATACGACAGCTAAATCAGTTATACGAGATTGTTAAAAGGAAGCTAAATCTGTCCGGTGTTGAAACCATTGTTGATGCCTACGGTGGTGTTGGAACGTTTGCTGTTCTCCTCGCACCATTCGTTGGTAAGGTCATTTCCATAGAGGATTCTCCAGCTGCTGTCGAGGATGCCTTAATAAATGGCGCGAGTTATACCAACCTTGAATTCCGGCAGGGTAGAACAGAAGACGTGTTGCTGGATTTAAGAGATCGACCAGACTGTGTGATATTAGATCCATCAAGAAAAGGATGTCATCATGCGGTCTTGGATGCATTAAAAAAAATCAAACCATCCAGGATAGTATATGTTTCTTGCGATCCAGACACCTTATCAAGGGACCTAAAGATCCTATGTGCGGGGCCTTTCCATTTGGATGAAGTTATTCCTATTGATATGTTTCCACAAACTCAACATGTGGAATGTGTTGCCGCACTCTCTTTGAAAAGGACATTGACTAAGGTGATTCTGGCTTCTTCCTCTCCGCGACGAAGGGAATTACTAAACCTTCTAGGAGTGGACGTTCATGTATATTTGCCCGACGTTGATGAGTGTATTCAAGCTGAAGAAAGCCCCCAAGAAATGGTTGTACGTCTTGCTGAAGCTAAGGCGAGGGTAGTCTCAGAACGTTTACCTTCCGAACTAATTCTTGGTGCTGATACGTCAGTAATTGTAGACGGGCGTGTTTTGGGCAAACCAAAATCATCTTTGGAAGCTTCAGAAATGCTCGACGCGTTACGTAATCGGGAACATCAAGTTGTGACCGGAGTCGTTTTGATGGATGGTCTTTCCAAGAAAACGTTTTCTGGCCTTTCTAGTAGTCTAGTTTTTATCCGAAACTTTTCGGATTCGGATAAAGATTCATATATTGATTCTGGCCAAGGCATGGATAAAGCCGGAGGATACGGCATTCAGGATAAACCCTTTAATCCAGTGGAAAGAATTAGTGGTTCGTATACTAACATCGTAGGATTACCCTTAACATTGGTTACCGATTTGTTAATCCGGGCAGGGTATGATACATCTGAGTTAACATCACCTGACGATTTAGAATCAGAAAATCAATCTGCTTAAACGGGAGATAGGTTGAACATATTAGGGATAGGATCACTTGAACTCCTTGTAATTTTTCTTGTGGGTTTCTTAGTTCTAGGTCCTCGAAGGTCTGTAGAGGTATCTAGGAAAATAGGGGGAATGATCCAAAGGATTAGGAACACTTCAACTCAGTTGGCTAATCTAGTGGAAGAAGACGACCCGGAACAACCACCTTCACCTGATATTCGCTCAAATGAGGGACGAGGCCGATCGGTTGATGCGAGAGAAACGAGTGATGACAATCAGAGGTCAGATATTTGATTAACCCAGGTGTATCTTTAAGTTCCCACATTAACGAACTCAAAAAAAGGGTACTGTGGTTGATAGCGGCGGTGATATTTACAACAATGATTTCCTTTTATTTCCACGAGGAAATTATTGAGTTTCTTTTGCTGCCTGCCGAAGGGTTGACTGAAATACCTGGCAGGCTGATATTTATTGAAGTTACCGAGATGCTCGGTGTGATCATGAAAGTTTCCTTCATGTCTGGCTTTGTGTTGGTGTTTCCTTTGTTTTTGTATCAGGCTATAAGGTTTGCCTCGCCGGGACTGACTCGAAGAGAAAAAGTTTTTCTGGCATTCCTGATTCCAGCAGTTCTTGTCACATTTGTTGTAGGGTCTGCTTTCAGCTACTTCATTTTAATCCCTAACGCGTTAAATTTTTTGATCAACTTTGGTAGTAATATTGCTGAACCAACAATAAGGATAAGTAACTACGTTAATACGGTTCTCATGTTGTTATTTTGGATGGGCATAGTTTTCCAGACGCCAGTCGTCATGGTTGTGCTTGCTAAAATGGGTGTTGTAAGACCATCTAGCTATGCCGGTTTTCGCAGATTCTGGGTGGTGATAGCTTTTATAATGGCTGCGGTTATAACCCCCACATTGGATCCCATTAACCAATGTCTGGTTGCCGCCCCGCTGATAGTATTGTTTGAGGTAGGTTATTGGGTCTCGAGGCTAGTAACTAGAAAAAAGCGTAAACAATTTGTTCAAGACTGACGTGGATCTGTTGTGAACACCTATCAAGTTTGGGCAAATCCCATATGTTATCTGTGATCACAATAGAGATTACTTTTTAGTATCATCCCCTTCTTTGGAACTGGGGTTTACAGGGTCAACTTCTTGGTTTGATGGGTCTGACTTTTCCGAGAAGCCTCGTTTGAAAGCCTGGATGCTCTTACCTAGGGATGATCCGAGTTCAGGCAAACGCCTGGCACCGAAAATCAGTAACAACACCAGCAAGATTATGGCTATTTCCTGTATGCCGAATGGACCTATTCGCAAAGCCTATCACCTCAAGTAACTTCTGGCACGATCAGCCTAGCATAGATATATTGGACAAACAAGATTTGTTGAATTTGGATAGGATATATCCGGGTTTTGAGTGTCAGAATTTGATAGATGTCCTCCTTGAAGGTCAAACACTTAGCCTAGTATAATGAATTCCACAGTACATTAACGCGGCATAATCGCGCGTGGGCCAAGGAGGGTTTCAAAGATTGTCACCTAATTCGGAATATGACATTGCAATAATTGGGTCGGGCCCAGGTGGGTATGTAGCAGGCATTAGAGCAGGCCAGTTAGGGTTCAAGACGGTGGTTATAGAGAAAGCTGAGCTAGGCGGAATATGCTTAAACTGGGGATGCATTCCTAGTAAAGCGCTCCTGAGAAATGCGGAGGTTCTTTCCCTGTTTAAGCGAGCTGCGGAATTTGGAATCACAGTCGATAATATAGATGCAGATTTTTCGAAGGGCGTGGACCGCAGTAGAAAAGTGGTAGACAGATTGACGAAAGGAATAGCTAGCCTTCTAAAAAATAATGAAGTGGATGTATTGTCGGGTGATGCTCATTTTACAGGCCCGCACACTCTGAAAATAGAGCCTGGCGATATTGCAATAAAAGCAAAGAATATCATTATATCCACTGGAGGAAGTCCTAAGACGATACCACCATTACCGATAGATGGAGAGATGGTGGTTACTTATATGCAGGCAATTATTCAAAGAGAAGTCCCCAAAGCTGTTGTCATAGTGGGAGGGGGGGCTATAGGTGTGGAATTTGCTTCTATCTATAGGGCTTACGGATCGGATGTAACTCTAGTGGAAATGCTTCCCAGGATTCTGCCTAATGAAGATGACGAGATAAGTAAGCATTTAGAACGAGGCCTCAGGAAAAGAGGGATCAAGATATTGACGAATTCCAGAGTTCTTGGTCTTGCGAAATTAGAGGGATATGCCAAGATACAAGTGGAAAAGGAAGCGGGAGTGATTGAATTAGACTGTGATCGAGTTTTGGTTGCAATAGGAATTCAGGGGAATGTGGATGGTATAGGCTTAGAAAACATAGGTGTTCAACCTAAAGCAGGATTTATTCAGGTCAACGAAAATCTTGAAACTAGCACTGAAGGGGTTTATGCCATCGGAGATGTTACTGGCCAGTTGCTATTAGCTCATGTGGCGTCTGCTCAAGGAATCTATGTAGTTGAGAAGATAGCAGGCATAGAAAATCCAAAATTAAATTATATAGATATGCCTAAGGCGACTTACTCTAGCCCGCAGGTCGCAAGTTTCGGTCTTACCGAGCAGCAGGCAAGAGATAAAGGTAGAGATGTGATAATTGGGAAATTCCCTTTAATCGCTAGCGGCAAAGCGTTAGCCTTGGGCGAAACAGAAGGAATGGTAAAGTTAGTCACAGAAAGGACTAGCGGCGAATTGCTAGGTGCACACCTTATTGGTAGCGAAGTAACAGAGCTTTTGTGGGGAGCCTCTATGACCCGAATGCTAGAGGGTACGACTCTCGAGATGGGGGGGATGGTTTACTCTCATCCTACTTTGTCTGAAGCATTGAAGGAAGCGGCATTATCTGCTAGAGGAGAGGCCATTCATGTGTAGTAATTCCTTGTTTATTCGGGGAGACCAACAATGACCATTGAACGTCAGATCGTTAAGGATCAACTCTTAAGATACTACCATCAGATGGTTTTGATAAGGGAATTCGAGGGCGAGTCCTACCGACAATACATGCAAAAAAATATTAGGGGGTTTTTGCATGCATATAGTGGTCAAGAAGCCGTAGGGGTCGGGATAATAGGGGAATTGGAAAATCAAGATTATGTGGTTAGTCATTATCGAGACCATGGTCACGCCATAGCTAAGGGGGTGAATGTTAATAGTGTAATGGCAGAACTTTTCGGAAAATCTACTGGAACTAGTAGAGGCAAGGGTGGGTCTATGCACTTATTTGATGTCGGAAAGCGGTTTATGGGAGGTTATGCTATCGTTGCGGGCCAGATCCCTATTGCTGTTGGACTCTCACTTGCGGCTAAGGAGATTGATAAGGAAGCTATTGTAGTATGTTTCCTGGGTGATGGAGCCATGCAAGAAGGTGAGTTTCACGAAAGCATGAACCTGTCCTCTATATGGAAACTCCCACTACTTTTTGTGATAGAGAATAATCTCTATGGCATGGGGGCTGATGTTGCTCAGACATTGGCTATCCATGATGAGATTTATAAGTTTGCCAATGGTTATAAGATGGCGAGTGATAAGGTGGATGGCATGGATTTATTTGAGGTCCGAGCAGCTGCACAGAAGGCTATAGGATTGGTTAGATCAGGAGAAGGCCCGTACCTTTTGGAAGCACAAACGTATAGATTTAGAGGACACTCTATTTCCGACCCTGCTAATTATAGGCCTGAGATTGAAGTGTCTTACTGGATGTCTAGAGATCCCATAGAAATGCTGAAAACTAGACTAATTAAGGAGGATATGGTCAGCCAAGAAGACTTGGATGCGATTCATAAACTAGTCGAAAGTGAGATAGTTGAAGCTGTGAACTTTGCTGAAAAGAGTCCATTCCCTAGTGCAGATGAATTATATCAAAATGTAGTTTCAGGCTCAGGTGAATAATTTATGCCAGAAATGAATTATAGAGAAGCAATGAATAGAGCTCTCAGGGAAGCCTTAGACGAAAACGAAACTGCGTATATTATGGGAGAAGATATAGGGCCCTACGGTGGGACTTATGCTGTCACTCGGGGTTTGTATGACGAATATGGGCCGTCAAGGATCAAAGATGCGCCCTTGTCCGAGTCGGTCATAGTGGGTGCTGGGATAGGTTCGGCCATTGTAGGTATGAAGCCGATAATAGAAATCATGACAATAAACTTTAGTCTTTTAGCGATGGACCAAATAGTGAATCATGCGGCCAAATTACGATATATGTCTGCTGGGCAAATAGAAATACCCTTGATAATCCGAATGGTAACTGGAGGCGGAGCTCAATTGGGTGCTACTCATTCGCAAAATTTCGAAGGATGGTTTGCTTCGGTTCCTGGACTGACCGTGGTGGCGCCGGCTACACCCTACGATGCCTTAGGCTTATTTCGAGCTAGTCGTGATACGAGAGATCCGGTGATTTTTGTCGAGCATGCGTTGTTGTATAGCTTGCGTGGTGATGTACCAGAAGAACACTATATGGTTCCTATAGGAAGGGCAGACGTCAAGAAATCTGGAAAAGATGTTACGATTGTCAGTCATTCTCGTATGGTCCATGTGGCTATGGGTGCCGCACAAGAACTGGAACAGATAGGTATTTCCGTAGAGATTGTTGATCTTCGTAGTCTTCGTCCCCTGGATATGGATACTGTGATAAAGTCTGTTGAGAAGACACATAATGCAATTGTATTAGAAGAAACGTGGAAAACTGGGGGATTTGGTGGAGAAATAGCCAGCCAAATTGTTGAGCTTGGGTTCAATTTCCTGGATTCACCTGTCATGAGGATTGGTGGAGAGGACGTCCCAGCTCCGTATACACATGTGTTGGAAGGACTTGCGTTTCCAGATATTGGGAGAGTCGTGAAAGGTGTACGGTCCTTACTCGACCGTTAGTAGAATAGAGTATCGAGGAGGATAGATAGTGGCAACCACCATAGAAATGCCTCAGATGGGATTCGATATGCATGAAGGCACCATAGTCAGGTGGCGTAAGAATGAAGGAGATGATGTTGTTCGCGGAGAAATTATAGCCGAAATTCAAACTGATAAGGCAGTGGTTGATATGGAGGCCTATGTGGGAGGGGTTATTGGCAAGATTGTGGTTGGCGAGGGACAGACGGTTCCTGTAGGATCGCCTATTGTTATTATAGTAGAACCAGGAGAGGAGGTCCCAGGCTTAGAGGAAACGGGAACCTCGTCGTCGTTTGATCCATTAAACTTCGAGCAAGTTGGAGCTGAATCAGCTGACCCATCAGGGCACGAAACGAAAGATGAACCCTTGAATCTGGAAAGTGATGCTACATGGGTCAAAGCGAGTCCATTGGCTAAGAAAATGGCTAGGGAAATGGATCTGAACTTGGCAACGATTCGTGGGACTGGTCCAGGAGGACGAATTGTTAAGAAAGACATTTTACAGGCTGGTGAAGATCAAATGCCACCAACGCCTCAAGTAATCGTACCTGTAGTTGAATCAAAGTTAAATGAAGCCGAAATACCAATAGATATTATATCAGAGGGCTCCAGTGAGGTCACAGGGGAAGATGTCGTTGGCACGGAGGTCGTTCTGTCAAAAATGAGGCTTGCTATTGGTGCGAGAACATCGCAGAGTATACGCGAGGCACCTCACTACTACGTGACGACTGAAGTAGATATGGAGCAGGCTTGGGAAACACGCAGGGAATTAAACCAAAGTCTGGGAAAAGACACTCGTGTCAGTCTGAATGACATGATTATCAGAGCCTGTATTAAGGCTATCAAGAGATTCCCGAAATTTAATTCTTCGATACGAGGGAATCAGTTAATTTTTCATCCCCATATAAATATTGGCATAGCCATAGATATGAAAGAAGGGCTTATTATCGCCAGTGTCGATGATTGCGAGAGCCGAGATCTGGTGGGTTTGGCTAAAGCTACGAAGGATGTTATTTCTAGAGCACAAAACGGGAAACTTACCGATAGAGAATATACTGGAGCAACCTTTACCGTTAGTAATATGGGCATGTTGGGAATCGATAGCTTTACAGCTATAATTAATCCACCGAATTCTGCCGTATTGTCGGTAGGAGCTGTCGTAGAAAAACCCGTGGTCAAGAATGGTGCTGTTGTTGTCGCGCGTATGATGAAGATTACTGTTGCATCGGATCACCGGGTAATTGATGGTGCTGATGCAGCCCGGTTCGTTCAAGAGGTACGCAGGCTATTGGAGCGTCCATTACTTCTCCTCATGTGATCCGATGATCGGAACTTTTCGACATCTTTGAGATCATAAAAGAGAGAGAACAATCTTTTTAAGTAGAAGTTTTAGAGTGCAATTTGCTATATCAAACTGCGAGTCTTATTACTCAGTTGTTCGAATCTTTATTATTAGTTACCATGAGTTAAAACAGCAAGCGAGTATTGTGTGGCCCAGTCAAACCTTCAGCCTTATCCACTGAGAACCTATCCATTAAGCCTTAGGCAAATGACTGAGGAAGAACTGGCTGTGGTTTTTGCCATGACATCCCGTCGTCCAGAGCCGTTTGATGAGATTGCCCAAATAGTGACAGCAGAGAAGGCCGAAAAATTCCATGAACGATGGGTTTTAGGATATGGGCACGCTTCGGTAGCAGAGCATGCCGTTCTCCATATGGCAGTAGAGAACCTTTCTCGATTGTCTGCAGATACCCTCGAAGATAATAGATTATCCTCTTACACAGAAAAGTCCTCTCGGTATCAATTGTTTTCTAGAGACTACTATCATGTTCCGAGTGAACTGGACACTAGGGTAGAGTTAAGGAATATGTTTAAAGAGACCTGTGATCATCTCTTTGCTACATATGAAAAGTTGATATCAGGAGTGTCAGCATTCCTAAAGGGTGAGCGAACTCGAAGAGAAAACGAAACTGACAAAACTTATGGTTTTCGGTTGAGAAGAGAGGCTATAGATTCTTGTCGTTTTATCCTTCCTGCTGCCACGCTTACCAATATTGGGATGACTATAAATGCGAGGAGTTTAGAACATGCTATAAGCAAACTACTCTCCTCTTCCACGAACGAAGAGAAAGACTTAGGGAATGCGCTTAAAGAAAAGGGAATGGAAATCACTCCCACCCTGATAAAGTATGCTGAATATAATGATTATATGGCCGCTGCGTTTACCCAAGGCAAGAATTTTCCCGATGAGGAAACTGTCGAAACGAAATGGCCAATTGATGCAAAATTGATTAATTATGATGTTGATGCAGAGCGAAAAGTAGTAGCTGCGCTGCTTTACCGACATTCCAATTTGGGTTATGAAAGGGCGTTGTTCAATTCCACAAATATGTCTGATGACGACCGCAGGAAATTGTTGATGGATAATTTGGGTTCTCTGGGCCCCCATGATACTCCTGGGCGTGAACTCGAGATGGTGGATTACACGTTCGAGATGACGATGGATTATGGAGCTTTCAGAGAATTTAAACGACATCGAATGCAAAGTTATATCTCCCAACCATTCTCTCCCAATTTAGGTATATTCACACCTCCCTTAATAACAGGAAGTAACCTTGAATCAACCTTTAGATCAGCCATTGCCAAAGCAGAAGAAGGATATTATCAATTAGCGACTGAGTTGTCTCATGTGGCTCCTTACCTTCTGACCCACGCCCATAGAAGACGTTTGATAACAAAGATTAATCTAAGAGAGTGTTATCATCTTTTTAAACTGAGGACTCAGAGACAAGCACATTTCTCTCTAAGACAAGTCATGGATAAGGCTTTACGGCTGGTTGTAGGAGTGCATCCTGAATTGTTTAGACACCTATCTTTGAGAGATATACCCGATTGGTGGCCCTATCGGACTGACTCTGAAAGCTAGCCTGGGTCTTCGTTGACCGATTTTTGGGGCCGATGCTATAGGGCCGATGCTATAGTATAATAAGTAGCCTTAGGATTTAGGGAGAATTTAATTATAGAGGTCCCATATCGATATGTCGCTCTGGGATCGCAGACAAAAATTGGAAGCTTGTTTAATCATGTTGAGGACGGGTAAATGCCCGAAGTCATAGTTGAAAATTGGACGTCTCTTCTTGTAGCGGGCTTGGTATGCCTGGTGGCTATTCTTATCATGTTTTTTCTTTCTTTCTTGCTTGCCCCGAGATCGCACTCTCGAAATAAGCAGATTCCTTATGAATGTGGCATTCCACCTGCTCCATATTCTTTCTCCCAGGTAAATATTAGGTACTATTTATTTGCAATATTGTTTCTCATATTTGATGTAGAAGCAGTTTTTCTGTTCCCATGGGCTCTTGTTTTTGTTGGTAATAATTTGGCCTTCTATGCAATGCTTATATTCTTGGGCGTGTTAGGTATTGCCATTCTCTATTGTTGGCGAAGGGGTGTACTCGAATGGCAGAAGTAGGATTAGGAAAAGAAAATGAGCCGATGAAAAGTCCTGTGAAATCTGGAATGCCGGGTGTTATTACAGCCCGCTCCGAAGAGCTTTTCGCTTTGGCTAGGAAATCATCCCTCTGGACTCTCACGTTTGGTTTGGCCTGTTGTGCTATAGAAATGATGTCGACTTATATGGCTCATCATGACTTTGATCGGTTTGGAGTTGTTACTTGGCCTTCTCCTAGGCAATCCGATGTCATGATAGTAGCAGGAACTGTAGTGAAGAAGATGGCGGACCCAATTCGTTTGCTATATGAACAGATGCCAGATCCAAAATGGGTGATTGCGATGGGCAGTTGTGCCACGAATGGTGGCCCTTATTATCGTTCATATTCGGTCGTCATGGGGGTTGATCACTTGATTCCTGTAGATATCTACGTTCCAGGATGTCCACCGAGGCCAGAAGCTTTGATGCAGGGAATCCTTAAACTCCAAGATAAAATAATGGATGATGCCAGAGGTAGCGGTGGAAAAGCCTAAACGAAAAGATGGAAGCATACCTGTAGGCGAAAATCTTTCCATCAAAAATCAAGAATTACTTAATTATATATCACGGCATTTTGGTGGAAAGTATTTCCGGCATGGCAGTATCATGGATATTCCTCAGATCTCGGTGGAACCCCAGGATTTATGGTCAGTGTGCGAGAAGTTAAAAACTAGCAAACATACCGATTTCAAGATGCTCCTTTGTCTCGCAGGCGTTGACTATGTGGAGTATATCCAGATTGTATATATATTGTATTCCTTGAATAAGGCCCATACGTTAGCCATAAAGGTCGACCTTCCATACGATAAACTTGAAATCCCGACAGTTTCTGATATATGGCGTGCGGCCAATTGGTATGAGAGAGAAGCACATGATCTGTTTGGGGTTGATTTTTCAGGCCATCCTGACATGAGTCCTTTAATCCTTTATGAAGGATTCGAAGGGTATCCTGGCAGGAAAGAATTCCCTTTACATGATTATGATGAGTATTAATACTAGGCCGGTAGTTGAGTTTAGAGTACGTGTATGCAAAGAAGGTGACTATCATTGGGCTTTTGTAGAGAAATTGTCTTTGAAGGTTTGGGGTGATACGGCTGAAGAGGCGGGCGAATTTCTAGTTGAATCCTTCAGAGATTGGGCATATCAGCGGGTTTCAGAAGGCAATCTCGAAGAAACTCTCATATCTGTGGGCTATCCTGATATAGGTGATGATACTGAAATACATTTGATTATGACACTGGAGGATGAGTAGTGTAATGGTAAGTTACGACGACGTGCCTAGGTCAGATTCCTCCAGTGACTTCGATATGCTCCTGAATATGGGTCCTCAACATCCTTCTACTCATGGGGTCTTTAGGATGTTGCTTAAGATAGATGGGGAAGTGGTGACTCATGCGGAGCCACATATTGGTTATCTACATCGGGGGTCGGAAAGATTGACTGAGGTGGAACAGTATCATCAGGTTGTTACCCTTATGGATAGACTAGATTATTTGAGTAATTTCAACAATGAATGGGTCTACTGCCGAGCTGTAGAAAAGTTGATAGGGGTCAATATACCGGAAAGAGCTGAATACATACGAGTTATTCTCGGTGAATTGAACAGAATAGCTAGCCATCTTCTTTTCATTGGGACATTTGGTCTGGACATTGGTGCGATGACGCCTGTTATGTTCGCATTTCGAGGTAGAGAGAGAATTCAAAGTTTGTTCGAATCTGTGAGCGGGGCACGCATGATGCACAATTATTTCCATATCGGGGGATTAAAGGAAGATTTGCCTGAAAATTTTTCGGATAACATTTCCCGACTGATACCAATATTAAGAGAAGATATAGAAGAAACAGATCGATTGCTGAGTTTTAATGAACTTTTTGTCTCCCGCACCAAAGGGGTAGGTGTCATATCCAAGGAACTGGCCATTGATTATGGATGGACTGGACCCTGCTTGAGAGCTTGTGGAGTGGGATATGATGTCCGAAGGACTGAGCCCTATTCTGTATATGATAGATTCGATTTTAAGATACCCACAACATTGGATGGAGATTGCTGGGATAGATATTTTGTCCGTGTTATGGAAATATATGAATCTCTATCGATTGTAGAACAGGCCTTGGAACAAATGCCGGACGGGTCGGTAAATGTTATGGGAAGGAGACTAGTTAGGCCTGCAAAGAATGATGTGTATATGAAAGCGGAAAATCCTAGGGGAGAAATCGGCATTTATCTGATCAGCGATGGGTCGGATAAGCCTTATCGATTGAAAGTTAGGCCACCATCATTTTGCAATCTCAGTGCGCTCAAAGAATTGATTACTGATACCTATGTGGCAGACGCAGTGGTGATATTAGGATCTTTAGATATTGTTCTGGGTGAAGTTGATAGATGAAAGGGCTAGATATTCTAATTTTGACCGCGACGTTATTTTCTGTATTTACGGCTTTATCACTGGCAGTTCTGTCGCTTATATGGATCGAGAGGAAATTGTTGGGCCGACTTCAGCGAAGGTTGGGGCCAACCCGTACTGGACCTTTTGGGTTGCTGCAGCCCGTCGCGGACGGCATTAAACTCATTGTCAAAGAAGACTTGGTTCCCTCTTGGGCGGATAAGGTTATTTTCTGGACGGCTCCCCTGTTGGTAATAGTCCCATCTTTTATGATATGGGTGACAATCCCAATTTCCCGTAATCTGGTTGTAGAAAATTTAGACCTAGGATTATTTGTCATCGTGGCACTGTTAGTTCTTTCAATCCTTGGCCTTGTCTTGGCTGGTTGGGGATCGGCTAACAAATATGGCGCTCTTGGGAGTCTTAGGGCGGCTGCGCAACTCGTGAGTTACGAAGTGCCATTGGTGTTGGTTGTTATATCTGTTGCCGTGATAGCCGGATCCATGGATTTGAGGGTAATATCAGCTATTCAGATGCCTCTTGATACAGCCCAGCCTATATTAAACGAAGCACATTCGAACTTCAGCAACTTTAATCATGTGGGCTTGCCATTAATTTTTATATTCCCCCTGGGGTTATTTATATTTTTGCTAGCTGGCTTGGCGGAAGTTGGAAGAACTCCATTCGATATTTACTTTGCTGAATCAGAGATTGTTGGGGGACCATTCGTCGAATATAGTGGTGCGCACTGGTCTGTTTTCTTCTTGGCGGAATATATGAATACGTTTGCTGTAGCTGCGTTAGCAGGACTCCTATTTTTGGGAGGTTGGTATGGCCCTATTTTACCGGAGTGGGCGTGGTTCCTAATAAAAACATACTTTTTCGTTGTAATTATTTTCTGGATCAGAGGTACTTTTCCGCGATTACGTATTGATCAACTAATGGCGTTTGGTTGGAAGGTATTGATGCCGCTTTCTTTGATGGCGGTCATCATGGCTGCTATTTATAGATTTTATGGGTGGCCCGCCTGGACCCTGACTTTGATGTCTTTAAGTGGGCTTATTATGGTAGGCTTCGCGTTTTATTTGAGATACACACGACCTGTACTTAGATTAGCCAAAAAATACGGACATAGACCTGGGGGGAAACGAAATGTTAGGTAGTATTAAGGGAATGTTTGTCACTTTGAAGTCCGCTTTTAAGAAGCCAGTTACCGACGAGTATCCGGACAAACGCAGACCAGTGGAAGCCAGATATATGGGATTCCCTGCCTTGACCTGGGATTATGAAGTAATTGAGCCTTTTTGCACTGCGTGTATGGTGTGTATTCGTGATTGCCCAACTCAATGCATGACTGCTTCAATGAAAGACAATGTCCTCTATAAAGAAGAGAAGAGCCACAGAAGAAAGATTGTTGATAAATTTGAGATCAACCTTAACCGCTGCATATTGTGTGGCATATGTGTGGAAGTTTGTAATTTTGACGCGATTGTGATGAGCCACGAACATGAAATGAGCGTTCAGGAGAGAAATGGTGATCGCGTGGATTTGATTGAACTATTAGATATGGGGAAGCGATTTCAAAAGGATACGAAATGGATTCCTCCATCTCAACTAAAAAAAAGATCAAGTGTTAGCGATAAACCACCCATAGTATCTCCGTCAGACAAGGATGGTATTTGAAATGGCTTGGCTGGTTTTTGTTGTTCTGTCAGGGATTATTGTTGGTGGGGGACTTGGAGTGGTCACCACTCGTAATGTGGTTTATGCCGCACTTTTCTTACTCGTTTCGCTCATAGGCGTAGCCGGATTCTATGTATTGCTGTTATCAGAATTTCTAGCGGTGGTGCAGATATTTATTTATGTGGGAGCTATAGTGATAGTTCTCCTGTTTGGCATCATGTTAACTCGATCTGATGAATACCCTCGTATCGCGGATAATGAACAATGGCCTGCGGCTGTGCTCATGGGTCTAGGGTTTTTCACGTTGTTAGGATTAGCTCTGTTGACCTATCCGAACCTTTCTGATGAAAGGAATGAAATAGCTTTGCCTACATTGGGAAACTCGTTATTCACTGATTGGGCTCTACCATTTGAGATAGCTTCGCTTCTTCTACTTATTGCGCTTGTCGGGGCTGTTGTGTTAGCCCGAGAGGACAAAAAGCCCTAGTGATTACTCTTGTTCATTTCCAGATAGTTAGCGCGGCCCTTTTTTCTATTGGCTTGTATGGTGTCATGGCTAGGCGTAGCGCGATTCTTATCTTGATGTCAATTGAACTCATGTTAAATGCGGTGAATATTAATTTAGTTGCGGTAGCTTCATTTCTTGACCCAGACAGATTTGCCGGAATTATCATTACTATTTTTGTAATAACGGTGGCGGCGGCTGAGGTTGGCCTTGCATTGGCCATTGTTTTAAGGCTGTTTCGAAATAGGGCTACGATTAACGTGGACAATATAGATTTGATGAAATGGTAGAAAATCGGGTTCGTTTGATGGCTGATCAATAAGGAATTTAAGTATGGGGTTAATGGAATTAGCTTGGATTATTCCCGCATCTAGCTTTTTAGCTTTTGTTGGCATCATTGCCTTTGGAAGACGAATCCCGTTTGTTCCACCAATGTTATCGATTGGGGCCATAATCGTGGGGTGCATATTAGTGTTTGTAGTTGTTGTGGGGCGTATAGACGCTGATCCCACCGGCATAGATTTTTTCAGTCGAAAGTGGTTCGAGGTGGGTGGCACTGAACTTATGTTGGGTATGATCATTGATCCCCTATCTGTAGTTATGGTTGGGCTTGTTTGCTTTGTGGCTCTCATGGTCCAAGTTTATTCCCTGTCCTATATGAGACACGATCCTAAATTGGCATGGTACTACGCTATTCATGCCTTATTTGCGGCCTCTATGATTCTGGTGGTGTTGGCTGATAACTTTTTGCTCTTTTACGTAGCTTGGGAACTAGTGGGATTGTGTTCCTACTTGCTTATAGGTTTTTGGTGGGAAAAAAGAGAACCTGTGGAGGCGGCGAAAAAGGCTTTCATCACTACAAGAATAGCTGATGTAGCGTTATTGGTAGGCATACTTTTGTTATTCCACGAAGTAGGTACATTTAGCATGAAGGAAACATTTTACCAGGCTCAGTTATTAGGAGCTGGTGAAGTTAGCGACCTGAGTAGTGGCACGGCAACGATATCGGCGTTACTTCTTTTCATCGGGGCGATGGGAAAATCTGCTCAAATCCCTTTCCATGTTTGGCTGCCAGATGCTATGGCAGGCCCAACGCCTGTTAGTGCTCTGATACATGCCGCTACCATGGTTGTAGCAGGTGTTTATCTAGTTGCGAGAACTTTTGTTTTATTTGAGGCTGTGCCCGATGTTTTACTTGTTGTTTCTATAGTTGGCCTGGTGACGTCCTTGTTGGGTTCTACCATGGCCTTGGTAAACACAGACTTGAAACGAATATTGGCATATTCTACGATTAGTCATTTGGGTTTGATGATGCTGTCCCTTGGGGCCTTTGGGTACACTGCCGCCATTTTTCACTTATTGGCGCATGGGTTTTCAAAAGCACTTCTTTTCTTGGGAGCCGGCTCTGTGTCCCGTGCTTCAAATCAAACGGACATTCGTAAAATGGGTGGCTTCATAAAGGTTATGCCGATCACGGCAATTACATTTGGTATAGGAGCCCTATCGCTGGGAGGAATACCAATATTTGCTGGTTTTTGGAGTAAGGATGAAATTTTAGGAAATATTTATCTTACACTGTAAGTAAAATTCCCTGAAACAAATCCACGGCAGGGGTGGGGGCGGCAATTCAGTCAGTCGGCCAGTTCTAATGGCTTCGCACCCCCCCATCGCCCACCCCAAACAGCCTGCGTGCCCGCGTGTCTGCGTCCCTGCGCGCCTGCGTGCGTCCGTGCCTGCGTGCGTGCGTGC
>CAJXDJ010000004.1 GCA_913052045.1 uncultured Dehalococcoidia bacterium | reverse complement strand
CTGACCGTGCTGCGCTACGCCCCGACGCATCCAATTCTAACCGTCGCATATTAGCATAACAACATGTTGCTCTAGTGGGGATCCTTTTTGAAAGCCAATTTCGGAGATAGGATAGACAGCAACTACCATTTAACCTCAGCTCGGATATTTGCATCTAGGTCTCCAAGAATTGTTCCTGCCGAAAATACTTAGACTTAATCCACAAGGCGACCGATACTAAGGAAATCATTACTGGAACCTCTACAAGTGGTCCTATCACGGCCGCAAAGGCTACCCCTGAATTGATACCGAATACTCCAATAGCCACAGCAATAGCAAGTTCGAAGTTATTACTCGCAGCCGTAAAAGACAATGTACAACATCTCTTATAATCAATACCTAACTTGCCAGTTATTAAAAAGGTTATAAGAAACATCAATAGAAAGTAAATGAGTAATGGAACTGCGATCGTCACTACGTCCAATGGAATGGTTACAATCAATCTCCCCTTGAGACTAAACATAACAACTATAGTGAATAACAAGGCAATTAATGTGATCTTTCCTATACGAGGAACGAATTCTTCGTGATACCACTCTTTTGTTACTATTTTTAACATCAAGTAACGAGTAAGCAAACCCGCCAAACAAGGAAAACCCAAATATATGAAAACACTTTGAGCTATTTGCGACATCGTGACGTCCACGGTCGAACTTGCCAACCCAAAGTACGGGGGAAGAACCGTCAAGAATATGTAAGCATAGAAGCTAAAGAACAATACTTGGAAAACGGCGTTAAAGGCCACAAGCCCAGCAGCGTATTCAGCCGATCCCTTTGCAAGGTCGTTCCAAACAATCACCATAGCTATACATGGTGCGACCCCAATTAGGATCAAGCCAGCCATGTATTCAGGTTGATTCGGCACAAACGTTATAGCTAAAATGAACATGACCATAGGAGCGATAGTCCAGTTTAGAACCATCGCAATTCCAAAAGTTTTTTTGTCTTTGAAGACATCCGGTAAATCCTCGTACTTCACCTTTGCAAACGGTGGATACATCATGAGAATTAAACCAATCGCGATAGGCAAGTTAGTAGTCCCAATTTGGAATGAGTGGACAAAGTCTTCCACTTCTGGAACTAAATAACCAAGGCCAATACCTAAGATCATGGCCAAAAATATCCATACTGTCAGATACCGATCAATAAAGGACAGATTGTTTATCATGACAACTGCATTCTGGTCATCTTTCTGAATGTGCATCGTGGTTTCATGTTTCTAAATAGTAGCGGCCTCTCTAAAAATGCCATTTTAACGTATTCCATGGACCCTTTCTCGATCTAGACATAAAGATTGCTAAATTTCCATCGCCTACGGAACCAAACAGGCATAGGAAAGAGCTGCCGATACTAAATCGATGTAAGATAATAAAGAACACAGATCTCAGCCATCTTATTCTCCAGACCCAAGTTCGACCTTGTAGTGTGTAATTCTACCCGCCCAATAAATCCATGCCAACTAGATCAAATTTTTCAGTCGACCCCCATTAAACACATTTATTGGTGAATTCCCCAAACGATTTCAGAGTTCCTGCTTGTCTCCAACTCTGCACATTATGCATTATTTCTAATCTATATTTAATTCGATTTCCGTCGCCTATTGGGTTGATCTTGATTAGTTCTCAGCTAAAATCAAAAGCTTTTATTGGTCCCTCACAAAGTTTCGCGATCATGCCGCAAATAGCTTTGACTCCTGGCTTAGGTGATGTTATATTCCCCGCTGTTCGAATCGCCTCCCTTGGAGGATCCGATGCCTTTGAATATAATCGTTCTGATAAAACAAGTAATTGATCCGGACATACCTACGGCAGAATTCAAAATTGAAGATGGCACATACGAAGTTACAACACCTCTCACCATCCCACCCGTAATTAATGGTTTTGACGAAAATGCGCTAGAGGCAGCCCTTAGGATAAAAGATGCTCAAGAGGCCACAGTAACTGCATTATCTTTAGGCAGAAACTTCTCGATGGATGTGGTGAAAAAGTCCCTGTCTATGGGGGCCGATAACCTGATACTAATTGAGGATATCCATGCTCGATCCGATTTCGATAGTTCGATCACAGCGAAAATAGTTTCGGCAGCAATCAAAAAGGCTGGCAAGTTCGATCTTATACTCGCAGGAAGACAAGCTTCTGATTGGGATAACGCTCAGGTCCCACAAATAATTTCAGAATATATGGACCTGCCATGTGTTACGCTCGCTAAAAGTATTGACATAAACGGCAATAATGCCACCGTAGAACGACAACTTCCCGACGGCACCGAAATCGTACAAACACCTCTTCCATCAATCATTACAGTAAGCAATGAACTGGGTCAACCACGATATCCGACTCTGCGCGGCATAATGTCTGCTGCAAGAAGAGAACCAACCTTATGGACCCCTGACGATTTGGGCCTCTCGGAATTTACCTTAACATCCCGACTTCGGCTTACAGATCTTTATATACCAACCTCATCCACAGCCTGCGAGATAATAACTGGAGAGGATGCTGCTGCCGCTGGAAGAAACCTTGCACTTAGACTACGTGAGGAAAACATTATCTAGTCACAAATATGTTAATGAATAATTCAAAGTTAATCCTAATACTAGGGGAACTCAACGACCAAGGCTTGACATCCTCAACTGCGGAACTCCTTTCTGTTGGACGAACCCTAGCAGTATCCACAGGAAAATCTCTCTCCGTAGCCCTTTTGGGGTCTATGGCGCAAGACTCCGCGAAACAAGCGATAGCTTATGGCGCAGATTTTGTCTACGTTTTGCCGGATCCTTTACTTGATTCATTCCAAATAGATTTGTTTCTATCAGCCTTGCATCAGTTATCCGAGAAACTAGATCCGGACATCATCTTGATTGCAAAGACATTAGGTGGACGAGATCTGGCTCCTCGTCTTGCGGCCCGACTTGACGTTGGCTTGATTCAAGATTGTGTAAGAATTGAGTTCGATACGTCAACGGAAATGGTTATAGGACATCGTCCCGTTTTTGGGGGTAACGTTATGGCAGCAGTTACCAGCACAAAATTTCCCCAGATTATTGCCTTAAGGCCAAAGTCATCGTCTCCATTAGAGCCAGACGGTACTAGACAAGGCACTATTGAGGAGTTTCGTCCCTCAATAGACGCATCCCTAATCAAAACCCGGATAATCGAATCAACGAAAGAAGAGAACGATGAAGTCAGCTTGGAAGATGCCAAGGTAGTGGTAGCTGGGGGACGGGGCCTTGGGAGTGCAGCCTCCTTCAAAGATATCCAACTCTTAGCCAAGCTCCTGGGAGGAGCTGCTGGGGCATCGCGAGCTGCCGTAGATGCTGGTTGGGTTCCACACATATGGCAAATTGGCCTAACCGGGAAAACCATTTCCCCAGACCTTTACATTACTGTAGCAATATCTGGTGCAAGTCAACATATGGCTGGATGTTATGGCGCAAAAGTTATAGTCGCTATTAACAAAGATTCAAATGCTCCTATATTTAAGGACGCTCAATTTGGAGTAGTAGGGGAATGGCAAGACGTATTACCCGCTTTTATAGAAACGATCCACAAGTTAACGAATTAACTTATCAATGACTCAATATTAGATTGTCAATAAGTCGTGTCCCTCCTATCCACAAGGCTACAGAGATCAGGGCCGATCTGTTGATTGTTACTAACTCCTCTAGTGTAACTAGATCTGCAATGCTGACATATTCTATCCGAGAGATCACTGGTTCCAATCCAATCACCCGCTTAGCTTCGTTCCTTAGCTTCTCTGAGTCAAATTCTCCTGAGTCAAATAGCTTTTTAGCTGTCAGTAATGCTTCGTAAATGATGCCGGCCTTTTTTCTTTGCATAGCCGTCAAGGAGGCATTTCTGCTGCTATATGCAAGGCCATCTTTTCCCCTAACCGTGGGAACAACAAACATCTTAACAGCATAATTAAGGTCGGAAATCGCGTGTTTTATTACGAGATTCTGCTGCGCATCCTTTTGTCCAAAATACACTCTATCGGCTCTAGTTACGTTAAACAATTTACAAACGATCGTCGCGACTCCCTCAAAATGTCCTGGCCGCAATTTACCCTCAATGCGTTCCCCAATACCACCGACATTAACGCGGCTTTCCATACCTATAGGAAACATTTCTGTCTGCGACGGGCAAAACACCAAATCAACTCCACATGCACCGAGAAATTCCAGGTCTTTTTCCATATCCCTAGGATAAGATTCAAAGTCGGCTTGAGAGGCAAACTGAACCGGATTCACAAAAACACTTACAACGACCGATCGGTTACTTTCGCGAGCTTTCTGGAAAAGAGACTGATGCCCTTTGTGCAGTGCCCCCATAGTAGGAACCAATCCTAGTGGCCTAGGGGCTATGTTGCAGGCCTCCACCATATCATGAATTTTTGTTATCACTCTCATAGAAATCCCGCTTATTTGAGCATCTCTCGAAACATCTCGGGGTCCATAGAAAAGCTCTCGTGGTCACTTGGGAAATCCCCATCCTTGACCTCCATCAAATATGTTCTCAGCGCTTTTTCTATTTTTACACCAAGATTCAAATACTGACGCGTGTGCTTGGGAACAAACTTTGGATATAGACCCATGAGATCATGAAACACTTGGACTTGACCATCACAAAAAGGTCCGGCTCCTATACCAATAGTTGGGATCGAAACCTCTTCAGTTATGAGCTTGGCTAGGGGGGCAGGTATCAATTCGAGAACGATAGAATATGCCCCCATTTCTTCTAGAATCTTGGCATCCTCTAATAATCTCAAGGCCTCTGTCTTAATCTTGCCCTGGATCTTATAGCCTCCTATGTTAAGTATCGATTGTGGGGTAAGGCCAATGTGCCCCATAACTGGTATTCCGGAGGCAACCAGTCTTTTTACTTGTCCCGAAATCGGCTTCCCTCCCTCTAGTTTTACGGATTGGGCGCCTCCTTCTTGGATTAAACGGGAGGCATTCCTTAAAGTATCGTCTACACTTACATTAAAGCTCATAAATGGCATATCTGAAACAATGTGCGCCTTCTGAGATCCCCTCACAACCGCCTTGGTATGATGAACCATATCGTCCATGATTACCGGAATAGTACTTTCATATCCCAACACTACCATGCCCAAACTATCACCAACTAGCAAAACATCACAGCCAGCCTTCTCCGCTAAACCAGCCATCATAGCATCATATGCGGTAACCACAGGCAGTTTGTCCTTCAGATTCTTGGTGTCACGAATATCCTTCGCAGTTATCCTGTTAAACAGAGTTCCCCCTCCTGATAATGTTGTCACTCTTACTAGCCTCGGCATATCTCATAACCAATTTTAAGATCTCTCTTTGCTTATCCTCAGAAAGAAATCCCTCAATCATTGGCAGAGACGCCTCTGTTAATGCAATAAAGAGTTTCAACAACCCAGTGTCATTGATAGATAATGCTCGAAGCTGACGATTTAATGTTGTTATATCACCCCTAACCACTGGCCCTGTGACCGTACTAACCAACCCATATCGTCGGACAGATTGGACAGTTGAATGTGCCATCGTTCCTATTGCATCCAATGCCTCTTTTTCACTCAGCCCTATTTCTTTCCATAATTGAACAGCACTGTACAATAGCGTAACAATATAACCACAACTTAAGACTGCTGAACTGTGGTAGAGGGCTCTATGTTTATTTTCAACGCATAAAACTTTTCCACCAAGATTCTTGGCCATCTCTTGTAGCATCTTAAGAAGTCGGCCCTGTGCCTCGATAGCAAAATATATGTCGGCAAACCTACGAGTAGCTTCTTTACTAGAAGTAACGTTAGAAAATGTTTGGAAAGGATGGAAAGCGCCAACTAATGCCCCTTGTGCACGGGCCGGACCAAGGACACTCAACCCCCTCACCCCACTGCAGTGGACAACCGACTGACCAGGCTTCCAAGAAAACTTAGCTGCCACGTCACTGATTAAATCATCTGGGGTAGTAATAAAAATTAAATCACAGGCTTGGAAAACTTCCCCCGGACCACTGGAATACCGACTTCCGGATATTCTCTTAATCAAACGCAAGGCCGATCGTTCTGTTTGACTAGTAACTACCGATACATTGCAACCTGCTACACTGAGGCCCATACCCAACGCCGTTCCCATTGCTCCAGCACTGATAATGCCAATGCTAATATCGGATTTCATGCCTACCATCAAGACTGCTCCGTATGTACTACGGAGGAAATGGTAGGAGTTAAATCTAATGCCGTCTTGGTCCTCACGGATCCCAGCGGCCCCCTTCATTCATTGTACTGCTCACATACCAAACAGGTCGTGGCAGGGCAATGATAACATTGGATTATTCTACCAGCAACATTATAGTATTGACTTGCCTCAAACCCTTTGCTAGAGTCGGGACTCATCGCCGTATAGTCCTATATTCTCCCCTAAAGAGGTGCTAAACCGGATGAGCCTACCCATCTTCAAGGAAATTCGTCGCGCATATGGATTCGATGAAGTCTCGATTGTCCCAGGGCAAGTCACCATAAACCCAGATATGGCATCTACACAGATGGTCATTGGGCCACATATATTTGACATCCCAATACTTGCTTCTGCTATGGATGCCGTCGTATCACCTGCCTTTGCTAACCTTTTAGCTAAGAAGGGTGGTGTAGGAGTGCTCAATCTGGAAGGATTATACACCAGGTATCAAAACCCCTCTTCGATACTGAAGAGTATAATTTCCTCTCCACCAGATAAGGTCACAACTGTATTCCAAAGAATTTATGCTGAGCCGATCCAAGAAGACCTCATTCGGACTTGCATACAAGAACTAAAGGCATCAGGAGCTATTGCCGCTGTTTCGATTACTCCTCAAAATACCAAAAGACTAGGCCCGATCGCCGTCGAGGCTGGAGCAGATATACTCTTTGTGCAATCTACTGTGACAACCGCTCGGCACAATTCACGCAGTTATAAGGGCCTGGTACTACCAGAACTTGTAGCGGAAACTAAAATACCCATAGTCGTTGGCAATTGTGTCGGATATCATACAGCCCTTGAGCTCATGCGTACCGGGGTAAATGGCATCTTGGTAGGTGTCGGTCCTGGTGCCGCTTGTACTACACGAGAGGTGGTGGGGGTCGGAGTCCCGCAGGTAACGGCAACTATAGACTGTGCAGCTGCGAGAGACACCTATTTCAAAGAGACCGGCAAATATGTCACCGTCATAACGGATGGTGGTATTCGGACTGGAGGTGATATGTGCAAGGCCATTGTCGCAGGTGCCGATGGGGTTATGATTGGGACTCCCTTCGCCCAATCAATTGAAGCCCCTGGTGGAGGCTTCAATTGGGGTATGGCCAGCCCCCATCCAGAACTCCCTCGTGGAACATGCATAGACGTCGGCACTACAGGGTCATTAGACCAATTACTCTACGGCCCAACATCTAAAACAAATGGGACACAAAATTTGGTCGGAGCCCTAAAAGTAGCCATGGGAATGTGTGGAGCTTTCAATATTAAAGATATGCATAAAGCTGAGATGGTGATTGCGCCTTCTATTAAAACCGAGGGTAAGATCTTTCAACTATCCCGCCAATAGCCGGTATAGGAATCTGGATAGATTACGCGAATATACAAAGCTCCTCACTGCCTTAAGCTTGGTGGGAGTGTTCTGCGCAATAGCCTGTAATTCCCCGAATTACTTGGAGCCCACCCCTGAACCATTTGATTCTTTAATCGAAAGATCGGCTCAACAAATGGCCCAACTATCTTCTTTGACATTCTCTTTACACCACGAAGAGGGCTTTACGGAACTAATGCCAGGCATTCTTCTCAGAGAATTGAATGGCGAAGTCCAAATAGACCACGGCTTCAATTTGAACATCAAAGGGGAATCTACTTTATTTAGATCATTTATAGAAATCGGAATAACTGGGATTGGCGATAAAACATATCTGACTAATCCTATTACTGGGAAATGGGAGATTCTGGAAAGATCGTTTCTCCCATTTAATTTCGCTAATTTAGGTGATTCTCTCTCCGCGATTCTTCTGGCTTTTAATAATTCCAATTCGACAAAAGATCGCGGAGATGGTGAATCATCTGGTCATCAGTTTACTGGAACAATAATGACCGATGATCTCGCAACTCTGATTCCTGGCGCCACTCCAATGCTAGAAGTGGGAATAGATATATGGATATCCCCAACAACTAATCTTATTGAGAAAGTACGGCTATCCGGCCCGATTGTCCCTAGCGATAAAGATCCTGTGATACGAATTTTACGATTCAGCTCCTTCGATGAACCCGTATCTATTGTGGCCCCACTGTAAAGACTGATGGACACACACATTAAAGCAGAGAAACATCCTTGGTTTCTAGTTGCATTCGTAAGCCTTGCGGTTATATTCACGGCCCTGGACCAAACTGTCATAGTGACCGTCCTACCAGAACTGATGTTCGATTTAGAGCTAGGCGCAACCCAACTTGATGAAGCCTCCTGGATCATCACTGCATATCTGATTGGCTATACCGCTGCCATACCTTTTGCATCCAGGCTAGCTGACGTCTTCGGATACGCTGTTATCTTCCGACTATGTTTCCTAATTTTCGCAATAGGTTCAATTTTCGTGGCCATTGCACCGAACCTAGAGTCTATCGTGGTTTCTAGATTTATTCAGGCGGTCGGGGGAGGCGGACTAATACCTATATCCTTAGCAATAGTTACTAAACGCCTCCCCAAACATCGCAGATTACTTGCTATAGGAATAATAGGGGCTTCTGCAGAAATAGGCCTGGTCCTAGGCCCAATTTACGGAGGTATAATTACAGAGCTACTTGGATGGCGTTGGTTATTTTGGCTAGATGTACCACAGACCATGATAATTCTTTTTGGAATCTGGCACATTCCCGGCAAACGAAACCACACAGCTAAAATGGACTATCGTGGGGGATTCCTGTTGACAGGATCTCTAATCCTCCTTACTGCAACATTATCCCACCCCGGCTTATTTGATCTTTCCTCAACTACTCCTCTGTTCACAGGAATAGCTGGCTTATTTGTTATCAGCATATTTATATGGAATCAGAAAAGAGTTACCCAACCTTTACTACCTCGGATTCTCTTTCAAACAATCTCCTCTTTAGCATCGATGTCTACTAAACTTTTATTGGGAGCTTCTCTTATAATAGCTATGGTTACAGTCCCCTTGATGGCAGAAACAATCCATGGCGAGAGTATCCTCTCTGGAGGACTACGTCTGGTAAGACTTACTGGAGCTATACCAATCGGAGCACTACTAGGAGGATTACTGTCCCAAAAGTTGGGAGCAAGAAAAGTGATAATAACAGGTCTTGCAATATCCGCTACCGCGTTATTTTTTATGAGTCAATGGGGATTGCTCATATCCGATCCGCAGATGTCCATCAATCTGGTATTCGCCGGTTTTGGTTTTGGGTTAGTGATAGCTCCGCTTTTTTTTGTCGTCATAGAGACCTGCCCAGACGATTACAAAGCCACAGCCGCATCTATAATCACCTTGTCAAGAATGGTCGGCATGGCTTTGGGATTAGCTGCGTTATCTGCTTGGGGAATGGAACATTTCATACAACTTACTGGTCATTTGGAATTGCCTCTACCCATAACAGGGGAATCTTCTTTTGCCCTAGCAATTCGGCAGGAAAGATATATTGATGTCCTTAACCATGCAAGCGTAACCCTATTTCAACACTTTTTCCGTATATCGGCTTCCCTAGTCCTTATAGCTATAATACCATCTCTACTAATAACTACTCCCAAGATTACTGATGGAAAGATATTACGAAAACTAAGCTAGAACCCTGAAGCGGTGCAAAACTCTACAGAGTTCCCGTCTGGATCTAGTGTAAAAAAGAACTTCTGGCCATCATTCCTAACGCCAGTTCGCTCCACCTTATACCCTTTATTTTCTATTGCCTTCATAGTCGCCTGCAGATCATCGACCTGGAATGCTATATGATTTTCCCTAGGACACGGTGATTCATCGGACTGTATAAGATGAAGCATGATACCACTCGGCAATCGTAACCAAATAATATGCTTAAGATTAACCTGGCTAGGTATCTGTGGAATTCCTAAAAAGGCATGGTAATATTCCATGCTGTTCCCCAAATCTTTGACCAGATAAACAACGTGGTTCACACTAGTAATACTGATGGGCTTGGAGTGGACAGGCATAAAGTCATCCTTCATCCAAATTATCGGCAGTGTAGGCACTTCTTATATTACTGTCAATCAATGACATTTGACACTTGATCCATCCTTTTTCAAATTCCGCAATAATCTAGTTTAAAGTAATGTAAAAAATGGATAGGCTCCAAATAATGCACGGTTTTTCATTTATACACCGGCCCACATGAATTATAATTCCAGGATCCTCCTTGTTAAGGTGCTCCCATGAACTCAATGGAATCGGGGAATAAATCCACAACCAAAGATCTGATAAATCTCAGAGCTAGAATCCGACATTCGGCTGCACACGTGATGGCCGATGCGATACAACGGTTATTCCCAGAAGCTAAATTTGGTGTGGGCCCCCCGACAGACGATGGCTTTTATTACGACTTGGAACTAGACAGGGCATTAACTCCGAATGATCTAGACCAAATCGAATCATTGATGAGGGAAATAATAGCAGCAAATCATTCTTTTATTTACACCGAACATACCAGAAGTCAAATCCGGTCTCTTCACAAGGATCAGCCGTATAAATTGGAATTGATCGAAGGTTTGTCGGACTCCACAGCACTATCGACTTATACCCATGGCACGTTTACCGATCTTTGCCAAGGCCCGCATGTAGATTCGACTGGTAAAATTCCAGCCATTAAATTACTTTCGATAGCAGGAGCCTATTGGCGAGGTGACGAGAACAGGCCGATGTTGCAACGTATATACGGCACTGCGTTCGAAACCCCTAAAGCCTTAAAGATCTATCTTCAACGAATAGCAGAGGCGGAAAAAAGGGATCATAGAAAATTAGGGCAAGACTTGAATCTCTTTATGTTTGATCCTATCGCCCCAGCAAGTCCATTCTTTCTACCAAAAGGCACCATTGTATACCAACTTCTAATGGATTTCGTCAGAAAGCTCTATCTGGAGTACGAGTACCAAGAGGTAATAACCCCACAAATTTATCTGTCCGACCTTTGGAAGCGTTCCGGCCATTATGATAATTATCGGGAAAATATGTATTTCATCACAGCTGATGATAGGGAAATGGGTGTAAAACCCATGAATTGCCCAGCTCACGCTTTGATATATGCATCCCAGCTGCACTCTTATCGAGAACTACCCCTTCGAATTGCAGATTTTGGTCGGCTACATAGATTCGAGCGCTCCGGGGTTACCCATGGACTCACTCGAGTTCGTTCATTTGCCCAAGACGACGCTCACATATTTTGCACTCCAGAACAAATCCACGATGAAGTAAGAAAATTTATAGAGATGCTTCTAGAGTCATACAAGGTATTCGATTTCGACGAACCACGGGTTATGCTCTCTCTACGACCTCAAAAGAGGGTTGGATCAGATTCTATCTGGGATACAGCGGAGACCGCACTAAGAAGCGTCCTAGAAGATAGCGACCTTTCATATGAAGCGGTAGAAGGCGAAGGGGCATTCTACGGGCCAAAAATAGACTTCTTCGTTCCTGACGCTATCGGACGCGAATGGCAGTTGGGAACCGTGCAATTAGATTTTTCTCTCCCCGAATCGTTCAACCTAGAATACATTGGGCAGGATGGGTCATCTAAGCGACCTGTAGTTATTCATCGGGCAATGCTCGGAGCAATCGAAAGATTTATGGGTATTTTAATAGAACATTATGGTGGGGCTTTCCCCCTATGGCTTGCCCCTATTCAGGGAACAATCATTCCTATAACGGACAGAAATGTTGCCTACGCATCAGAGATTAGGAATATATTAATCAAAGAAGGCCTTCGAATCGATGTTGACACACGAAACGAACGCATGAACCTTAAAATCCGCGAGGCTCAGCTTCAAAAGATCCCCTATATGTTAGTAATAGGCGATAGGGAAACGTTAGAGAAAACTATCGCGGTCAGAACAAGAAACAACGGCAATCTTGGTACCATGTCGATAGAACAACTTGGCCTCCTACTTCGAACAGAAGTAATCTCGGGCCACCAGACTAATACAAGCTAAATCTCATCGTAGCGTAATTGACTATAACCAAGGCTCATGTTAGAGTTTTTGCCTCAGCAGTTGAATATAAATTTGGGAGGATTTCGAACCATAGTCAGAGAGTATAAGGTTAACTCAGGCATTCGAAGTGACCGCATCAGAGTCATCGACGACGATGGAGCCCAGCTTGGAATCGTGTCTCTTATCGACGCTTTAGATATGGCACGAACTAAAGATCTGGATTTGGTAGAGGTCTCTCCGGGAGCTGACCCACCGGTCTGCAGAATCCTAGATTACGGCAAGCTAAGATATTTGCATGCAAAAAAAGTGAAGGAGTCTAAGAAAGCTCAAAAGTCTACCGAATTAAGGGAGATCAGATTCCGGCCTAATATTGGCGATCACGATCTTTCAGCTAAAACTCGCAAGGCGGGACAACTACTGTCAGAGGGCGCCAAGGTAAAAATAGCCGTCTTCTTTAGGGGCAGAGAGGTTACCCATCCAGAATTGGGGATGGTCCTACTGCGGACCGTAGCAGAAAAATTACAAGAAGTATCAAAATTAGAAAAAGCTCCGTCGGCTGAGAGAAATAACGTGTCCATGATATTGGTCCCTCAGCCTACAAGAAAGGTAGAGAAGATGCCCGTCGAGGTAAAAGATGCCTAAATTGAAAACACACAAAGGCGCTAGAGCCAGAATACACATAACCGGCACAGGTAAAATGCTCCGCATGAAGGGCAATAGTAGCCATCTAAGAAGGAAAAAACCTAAAAAAGTACGTCGTACTTACGATAGTAAACTACCAGTAAGCCCTCATAGAGTAAAGGCTCTTCGGCGGCTTATACCCAATAGCTTATAGATCAAATAAGGGTAAAGAATTGACTAGAGTAAAAAGAGGAGTCACAAAACATCAGAGACATAAGAAGATTGTGTCTCTTGCCAAAGGCTACCAAAACGCGTCTGGGCGTCAGTTCCGTCGTGCTCGGGAAGCCCTGCTGCATGCCTGGAGCCATGCTTACAGACACAGACGTGAACGCAAGAGAGAATTTCGAAGGTTATGGATCCTACGGATAAACGCAGCTTCGCGTAGTCTAGGTATCCCTTATAACCAGCTAATTCGTGGGCTGACCAAAGCCAATGTCGCTGTAGATAGGAAAATGTTATCCGAAACCGCGATACATGACCCTAAGGGATTTGAGGATTTAGTGGAAATAGCCAAAAGTCAACTCGATAGCCCGACCGCTTCCTAGGATAAAGAATATAAACCAACTAGCAACCATTGATCCCGGTTTTTATGATTCACCAGTAGCCCCAAACGGTTCGAGCCTCGTGACCTCAGACTATAGCATCTAACATAATACCCGCGAATAACAAAAACAGGTAGGCGAGAGAATAAAGGTACATCCGTTTCGTTGCCCGTTCTGTACCTCTTCTAAGAAGAGCCCACGCATAATAGACAAACATACTACCCAGAACAAGAGAAGTGATAAAATAGAGCCAACCCATTCCTTCCATCCATACAAACATTAACGTTAAACCTACTAAGAGAACTGTATAAGCGAAAATAGAACGTTTTGTATGATCCACTCCCTTTACTACAGGCAACATTGGTATTCCTGCTCTTTCATAATCATCTTTTATCATCAGGGCTAGCGACCAAAAATGGGGTGGAGTCCAAAAGAATATGATCAAAAACAAATATATCGCCGATATGGAAACCATCCCTGTAACAGCAGCATAACCAACCAACGGAGGAATTGCTCCTGCCGCCCCACCAAACACTATGTTTTGGGGGGTATTTCGTTTCAACAACATCGTGTATACGAAGATATAAAACAGAGTACCAGTAATCGCCAGGATCGCACTTAAAAGATTAGCCCAATATATGAAAACCAGGAATCCCAAAGCGTTCAAAACTACGCCAAATAACAGCGCCTCAACAGGACTTATTTGTTTCGATGGTATAGGTCTGTTTTTGGTCCTATTCATTTTGCTATCTATATCTCTGTCCAAATAGTGGTTTAACGAGCTTGCCCCTCCTGACGCAAATGCACCACCTATAAGTACAACAATAACTAATGTGAGCGATGGAACACCCTGTTCACCCAAAAACAACCCCGTCATGGCAGTTACCAATAACAAAACCATAATACGTGGTTTTGTTAGGCTCACATAACCACGAAATTTCTCTTTTATGATTGATCCATCCATTTTATAAAACAATCCACGTTGGTTAAATTATCAATTAGTCTCAAGTTTCCCTGTTAAACGAGGGTTTTGTCCGTGAAAATACAATAGCAACAACATAATCACAATCAGCCACCACATTAGAGTAGCAACAAAAAGATGTAGAATCTTTAATTCTGCTGGTAAATCTAACAATACGGTTGCCGCTCCCACTACTATTTGCATTACGAACGCGAAACCCAAGATAACACCCGCAGGATACAATTTACTACCTCCATTTCTGGTTTTCCACGCTAACTGCAAACTGGCCACAATTAAGATACCTGCCACAACAGCGACAATCCTATGAATCATGTGAACCACTGGTAACTTGCTATTAATCAACAGTGATCCTGACTGACAAAACGGCCATTGGTCGCATGCTCCCGAGGCGCCTGTAGTAGTGGTATATGAACCACTCAATAATAGAGCAAACACACTGGTTATGGTTGCCATAAGTAACCATTTGTGTTTGTTGAAAATCCCTGCTCCGGAGTTAGAACCATAGGTAATCACAAAAAATACAAGGGTAAACAATGCTAACAATATCTGAGCTAGGCCAAGATGGATAGTAACCAGATTCCCAGCCAATTCAGTAAGAACGGTAATTCCACCTAAACCAGCTTGAGCAATTACCAAAATAAATCCAGTAAGGGTCAAATATAATAACAATCTTTCGCCTCTATATTTGATCCAAATTAAAACAAGCATCGCCAAAACCAAAATGGCGACCAAGGATGCTACCACTCTATGGGAATATTCTATCAATGTCTCAAGTTTATACGGGGGAATTATTCCCCCATGGCAAAGCGGCCAATCTGGGCAGCCCAACCCGGATTCAGTAACGCGCACTACCCCTCCCAAAACAATTAAGAAGAAAATCGATATCACAGTAGCAAATGCGAGGCTTCGCAATTGCGGACCAGGAATCTTTCTGTTCAATTCAATCTTCAAAACTTATGTTCCACTAAAAACCACATTGTGGCCATGGAAAATTCACTCGAGCGATTCGAGATAATCGACTAATTCTTTGAATTCCCCTTCTTTAAAAGAGCCCATGAGCTCCGGCATCACTGGAGCGAATCCATCCACAATAAAATCGCTCGGATTCATAATAGAGTTTTCGATATATTCCCTTGCATTCACGCCAGATATACGAGTGCCGGCAACAGTCCCTATATTCGTAAGGTTCGGCCCAACCTGGCCAACCGCCCCGTCGAGACCATCAATTGAATGGCACCCCGCACAACCCTTCCCGACGAAAATTCCCTCGCCCCCAACCAAGGTATCGACCACACCCTCTGAAACTATATTACTAGCAGATTCCACCGGAACCATTACAACAGTTGGAGTTGGATAAGGAGTCGGAGTTGCAGGAGCTATCTGAGCCACGTTTGGCTCACCAATGTCAAAGTTCGTAAATAAGGTGAGAAATGCTAATGATATGGAGATGGCTAACAATAACCCCCCCAGGAAAAAATAAGTGAATAATGGTGCTTCGAATTTCAAGTGCATAAAATAACCGACAACGAGCCCGAATTTCATAATGGAAAGGCCGATCATGATGATAACCAGTAGCTCGCCAACCACATCGAGATAAAAAATGCCGACCTCAAGAGCGGTGACAACGATCAATATCAAGGCCACCAGCATATACGCAGGTATGCTAGCTCCATGTTGCCCATTCTTATGATCTGACGACATCACCTTCTCCTAAATCCTATCCAACATGGCCACAATCAAGTCCATAGGATCCGATAAGATAGATCACCGTAAATATAACGATCCAGACAATATCGACAAAATGCCAATAGAGTCCTGCAATATCTGTGTTAAGAGGATTACTTGTCGCGTCAGGTTTTATATAAGTTAGAATGAACATAATAAATATCCATACCACACCAAGCGTCACATGAGCACCATGAAAACCAGTCAGTGTGAAAAATGTGGAACCAAACAAGTTAGTGCCAATTGTCAAACCCTCATTCACAAACGTCTGAAATTCATAAGCCTGAAAGCCCAAAAAAATTATCCCAAGTGAAGCCGTCATAAGTAACCACAATCGTTGTTGCTTTACATCAAATCTGTAAGCAGCAGCCACTGCCAGAACCATCGCCACGCTGCTCATCAACAAAACAAAGGTGCTCATCGATGTAATTGGGATATCCAAAAGACAAGCTGGCGAAAGTCCATGGACGAACGCTGCCTCATTCCTGTTAACCATGTGAGTGGCAATTAATGAGCCAAAAAATAGACACTCTGACCCCAGAAAGGTCCACATGAGAAGTTTTCTATTGCTCAAACCCGTAGAGGTATGTTCTTGATTTTCAGATGTAATCGCCATTTAGTCTAATACGCCCCTGCTCTATGATCTCCGTCGTCTGCGGGAGCCGTGGGTGGTTCAAGCGCCCATCCTAATACTGACACAAAGGTCAAAACACCACCGGTTACACTAAAGAACAGATGAGATAACAACCCCGCAGCAATTAGAGTCACACCCAATGCCACCAGCACGGGATAATAGGAAGGTGTAGGTAAATGTATGTCATGGTCATCACTATGTGTTTTAATCGGAGCGTTCTCCTCAACTATTTTCGTTGGTTTACCATCCGGCCCCTCAAAATATTTCTGACTCCAAAAAGCGTCTCTACCATCAACATTTGGAATCTCTACGAAATTATATTCGGGTGGTGGTGATGGTATAGACCATTCTAACGTCCTACCATCCCATGGGTCCGAGCCCGCTTGTTTCCCTTTTCGCCTGGTATACCAAACGTTTTGCATAAAAACAAGGATGCCCAACCCTATTACAAAAACCCCCACGGTTGATACCGCGTTCCATAAGTCCCAACCCATCCCTTCCGAGTAAGTATAAATACGACGAGGCATACCGTCCAACCCAACAAAATGCATGGGAAAGAACGTCAGATTCATACCGATAAAGAATAGCCAAAATGAAATTTTACCCAGCATTTCATTTAGTATCTTTCCTGTGATTTTAGGCCACCAATAATATATTCCAGAAAAAACTCCAAAGAGCGCCCCTCCAAAAAGCACATAATGTATGTGCGCTACTACGAAATACGTATCACTCTGTTGAAAATCAGAAGGGGCGACAGCATGCATAACGCCACTCATCCCACCAATCGTAAACATAGCGATAAATCCTATTGCAAAAAGCATAGGAGTAGTAAAACTTATAGACCCTCCCCACATAGTCCCCAACCAATTAAATATCTTTATTCCAGTCGGTACCGCGATAAACATAGTAGTTAGAGAAAAAGCTGCATTAGCGGTAGGCCCAAGACCTACAGTAAACATATGATGACTCCACACACCCCATCCCATAAAACCAATGAGAATACCAGCCAGAACCATTGTCGAATAGCCAAATAGCGGCTTTTTGGAAAAGACCGGAATGACCTCTGAAACTATACCCATGGCCGGTAGAATCAATATATAGACCTCGGGATGACCAAAGGCCCAGAACAGATGTTGCCAGAGAAGTGGATCCCCTCCTGAGGTTACCTCAAAAAATGTTGTCCCAAATTGACGGTCGAATAGAAGCAATATTAAAGCTACTGTAATGATGGGAAAAGCCAGAATTATTAAGAAGTTGACGACTAAAGTCATCCAAATAAATATGGGAAGTCGCATCATGCTCATTCCTGGGGCTCTCATGTTTACAATCGTGACTATAAAGTTAAACCCGGCTGCGAGTGATGCGACCCCAAGGACCAGAAGACCAAGAATCCAAAAATCTACACCACTGCCTAACGAGAATTGTATTGATGTAAGCGGTGAATAAGCAAACCATCCGACTGCGGGAGCTCCCCCAGCTAGGAAACTGACATTCATAAGAATCGCCCCAAAGAGGAATGTCCAGTAACTAAAGGCATTCAATCTGGGGAACGCAACATCTCGAGCCCCTATCATTAACGGCACGATAAAGTTAAAAAAAGCCGCACTCATTGGCATAATTACCATGAAAATCATAGTAGTGCCGTGCATTGTAAATAACTGATTGTAGAGCTCTGGGCTGATAATGTCCGCATTCGCAGAAGTAAGTTGAAGTCTTATAAGTAGCGCCTCTATACCACCCAATAAAAATAATATAAAGGCAGTAACACCATAAAGAATACCGATCCGTTTATGATCAATAGTAAACAGCCAACCAAGGACCCCGGTAGGGGCGATCGGTCTTTTGGCAATTACTCCACCCCACATCCCCTTAGTCGTAGTTACCATAACAACCACCTAGTATTAAATACAACGGACTCCCTCTTTGAAGTTAATATACACTCAATTATCTTCATCTATTCAAGACTCAACAAATACGCCACTAACGCGTCTATATCGCTCTTAGTTAGCTCCAAGGCCGGATCGTTGAATGCTCCAGCCAAACTAGACATTCGATTTCCTGGTTTCAAACCCTCGGGATCTTTAAGCCAGTTCTTTAGGTTCTCTTCATTCACTTCTAATATAGCCCCAGCAAATACATCCCTACTTCCAAAATGGGTCAGGTTCGGACCATGGCTAACCATTTGTCCCGCAAAAAACGCAGCATTTCGGGATTCCCTAATCTCATTGCTATCCGGTCCGCCGACAGAATGACAAACTATACAGCCCTTAGCGTTAAAAACTGATGCACCTGTTGCAGCAAGATCTGTGGGAGCCATCACAGGTAACCGCTGTTGATCTAGCCATAAATTAAATTCTGGTTCAGAAACTGCTATTACGCGAAATTTCATCAACGCATGTGCTGTGCCGCAAAACTCTGCGCATTGCCCATAAAACACTCCTTCTTCCTCTGCACGAAACCATTGTTTGTTAACTCTACCCGGCACAACGTCAGTTTTGCCGGCAAGTTTCGGAACCCAAAAACTGTGCAGCACATCAGTTGACTGCAGTTTAACGCTAACATCTCGATCAACAGGTATATATATCTCATTCGCAGTAGTGATGGAGTAGTCAGGATAAGCGGCCTCAAACCACCATTGATGGGCCCATACCTCCACACGAAGGGGGTCAGAAGAGGGGGGGGTGTCCAAAGCAAACAAAGTACGGACCGTCATTATACCTATCCCGATTAGAAGTATAATGGGAACCACTGTCCAAACAACTTCCAAAGCAGTATTACCGTGGACTTGTTTGGGAAGATCGTCTACAGATCTTCTTCGAAATCGGATCATCGAGTAAATCAGGACCGCCATTACAAGGGCAAAAACAATCATTGCTGCCCAGAAGATTACCCAAAACAACCTTAACTGCTCTCTGGCTACGGGACCTGCGGCGTCGAACGTCGATTGTGGACTGCTGGAATTGCAAGCGACAAGCAACACCACGCCAATTAGAAGGGAAACTATGCAGCAACTCCGGAAAGAGGGTAGCCTTACCATCAAAGGGTGTCTCCTGACAAAGACCTTAGTTCGAAGTTCTAAGAGATCGTAAAATTTCAAAGGTACTCTACCAAGGCATCATAGTGGAGTCAAGAAAACTTGAGCCCTATTTCGCTCAAACTCTTCCCACATACTCATCTAAGAACATTTGGCTTGTTTTTGAAACATGATCAAATATTCTTTTCTTAACGACATCTCTCGCTGTTCTTTGAGCATTCGTCTATGGTCCCTCTCCAACCACATGTATATGAGCACAATTGTAACCCCTGCAAACATCATCGATCCAACTAGCCACATTAATACTCCTCCCAATTGCTGATCCGCCATACTAGAAATGCCCCAATGTAGTGGAGAATCAACATAAAACCGATAAATTGCTGTATCGGTGTAAGTCAATATAGCCGCTAATATTACATTTTGGACTAGAGCTAAAAACAGGTACAGGAATCGCAAAGGGAAAGCCAATTGTTGAAATAAAACTGGAGATCCTAGCACCGGCCACCAAAATACTATCCCAACAAAAAACATGGTGAGGTGTTCAAAGTCGTGTAATTGTTTAGAGTTTAACGCCATATCATAAATTTCCGGCACATGCCACACCCACATAACAATAGCAAATAGGAACCAGGCAACCAAAGGAGTAGTAACTCCATGCAAAAAGACCCTGATAATGCCTTTTTTAGCAAGCATGTTCCCGATTGGTCTCCTTATCGATTCTGGTAACCCCCAAAGATATTCCGCCATTGGGCTTGATATTCGAATTAATGGAGCAGCAACCATCACTAATAGGAGATGTTGGATCATATGAACAAAAAATAGATCATTGGAATAAACATCGACC
>CAJXDJ010000003.1 GCA_913052045.1 uncultured Dehalococcoidia bacterium | reverse complement strand
TGAGGTCATGTATGCCCAGCCCACCGGGCATCTGCATGTCATCCTCCATCCTGGATTATCCGAAGGCAACAGCCTCTTCGTGCGGGTTCGTAACGGGAGTGTTGGAGTCCTCGATTGTTTTCAATTGGACCAGACCTTTCAACGCATTGACGGTCTCCCTCTGCCGACCTTCCCCAATGGTGAAGGAGCGCGCTTTGATGGCCCCTTTGTGGATCCGAGCTCCTTTGACGTGCCCTACACGGATGAGTGGCTTGAGGGAACTCTGATTTGTACTGTGCCTTGTGTGGGTAGTGTAGGCGGGGAGTGTAGCAGTGAGTCCGCGTGTACGGCGGCCGGTGGAGATTGGTTCCGACAAGAACCCACCCAGGAGATGATCGATTTCGCTAATTCCAGCTTTTGGACCATCGATTTGTGTCTTATGGATGGCGTGAACGTGGTGCGTGGCGCGGAGATGGACATTCGCCGTGCCCTGGACCGAGAAGGTACGGGGAAATTTGATGGCTATAGTGATGGTAGTGACGTTTTTTGATATCTCGGAATCACACAAAACTTCTGGATTCAGTTGGTGAATCTTTTCCACAAGGTCTTGACCCAAATCTATCATCCGATTTATGGGGAACGACTTGGTGGTTGGATCATTGGTTTGGACTGGATTGAATACCCTGAAATTCGGAAATTCAAAGCATGGAATTGGGCCAAATGGTGCTGTTTCCACTGCATTGTCGACCAAAATGTTTGTATCCTGGATTATGTTCGTAGATGAAAAACCAATGCGGCCGTCTTTTATTAATCGTAAGGATACTCCTGACGTTTCCTGAAGTTCTAGTGTCTTGAGTTGATTAGCTTCAAAAATTACTGGTTCTCTGTAGCGTGATAGATAGAATACCTCTGCACTTTCGCCTTTCTTTTTGGCCTGTTCCAATAATTTGAAAATTGTATCGTTATGCTCCACCAATGAGGCACCTCTGGATTCTTATATGGGGGCTACCGTTAGAAACAGGGAGTGGCATTTGACCGCCCTTTCCACAACCTCCTCCCTGGTTCATGTCTAAGTCATTTGCGATCGCATCGAGACTTTCAAGGGTTGTGAATAGATTGCCCGTTAGCATAACCGGTCTACAGAGTTCTTTGATCTTACCGTTATGTATGCGAAAAGCTTCACCTGCAGAGAATGTGAACTGTTCCATGCTGGTCATGCCACCGTACCAATTACTGACGTATAGACCGTTTTTGATATCGCCAATAATTTCGTCAGAAGTTGCTGTTCCGTTTTCTATATAGGTGTTTGTCATTCGGACTATAGGAGGAAATTGAGGGCTTATAGCTCGGGCATTTCCCGTCGTTTTTTCATTTAACTTAGCCGCGGTTTCTCTGGAGTGCAGTCTCCCCACTAGAATGCCTTCCTTCAACAAGTAGGTTTTACTAGATGGGGTTCCCTCGTCGTCAAACTGGTAGCTACCCCGAAGATTTGGAATCGCGGCACCATCGACAACATTAAGATGGGGGCCTCCAAACCGGCGACCCATGTACATCATCTCCTTCATTCTGGGATCTTCATAAACATGATCAGCTTCTGATAGGTGCCCAAATGCTTCATGGATAAATACGCCAGCTAGTACTGGTTCCAATACTACTGTGTACTCACCCCCCTTTACTTGTGGGGCTTTTAGTAGATCTATAGATCGCTGAGCGACGCCACGAGCATGTCCGTGGAGGTGTTCTATCTTCGAATAATCTCCTGCGGATCCCAAGCTGACTCCAGATTGTTGAACTTCTGATCCGTCCCGGGCCACAGCGTTCAATCGTATTGAAATATCAAGCTTTTCATGGTCAATGTATGTCCCTTCGGAATTAGCAAATATCTTGTGATGGCGAGCGTCTCCATAACCGATGGAAGACGTTGATATTCCAGGTACCCTCCAAATTTCTTCTACATATTCGTTTAGGAGACGAGTTTTATCCGCAAGTGATATTTTGGTCGGGTCTCTTTTTACATCGTGTCGTATCTTTGCTATCGTTGGTTTTACATCCATCAAAATTATCGGGCTACCCCCGACGAGTTGAGCGTTTCTAACCGCTGTGAGAACATTCTCCTTCAGGTTTTCTAGGTTATTGAAAGATGCGAATCCCCATCCGCCTCCGGCTAATGCTCTAACGCAGCCGCCCAATCTTGAAGATTTATTTATTTCATCTAATTCACGGCCACGATATCGTAAGGATGTAGATGAGGTAGATTCGATTCTTATCTCTACATACTGGGCTTTGTTGTTTTTTAAAGCTGCTGAAATTTGGTCTTCTAGGTTTTGGATCATTCTTACCATCCAGAATAGTTTCCGAGGGCATTTATACAATATCCAGTCGTTAAACTAAAAGTCAATAAATTCGTCTAATTCCTTAGAGCCGGATCATTACTATTATAAACCTATTGTTTAATGTTTGTTCTGAAAAAAGCAGGGTGTTAGAATTTAATAGTGTCGTCAAATATTAAGAGTACCTCCGGTCTAGAATGTTCCGGATCAAATCTGAGTCCTACCGATATAATTGATATATTGGGCACAGAATATGGGGGCTTTGAACATGCTCGTAGAATCGATCCAATCGAAGAAGTCGTATACACGATTCTTTCTCAACATACCTCGGATCATAATTCTACCAACGCATTCGAAAAATTAATGCGTCGTTACGGAACATTGAAAGCTGTGGCTAGAGCAGATGTATCCGAAATAGCCGAAACCATATCTTCGGGCGGGTTGGCGAGAATAAAAGCTCCGCGTATCAAAACCATACTTAATCTGATTTTGAAAAAGTGTGGAAGCCTGGATATAAGTTTTCTTTCTAAACTGCCACTTCATGAGGCAAAGGCATGGCTTCGTGATTTACCAGGAATTGGCCCGAAATCGGCAGGAGTCATATTGTGTTTCTCTCTGGGGATGCCTGCGATGGCAGTGGATACACACGTTTACAGAGTTTCTAAGCGACTGGGTCTTATAGGGCCTAGGGTTAATGTTGAAGACGCTCACGAAATCTTAGAGAATATGGTATCGCCTGATCAAGTTTATCCATTCCATGCAGCTCTAATAACTCATGGTAGACGGACCTGTAAAGCTCGGATACCAAATTGTGCTCAGTGTAAGCTAGCGTATAACTGTCCTTCGAGAAAGTAGGTTTATACCATATGCCTAAACATTCTTTACCTCACTTCTAGGCCCCCGTATACTTAAAACCCTATTATTGGTTCAGAGGGAACAAATGACCACCAGAGTTGGGATTGTTAATGTGACTGGATATGCTGGTTCAGAGCTAGTTCGTTTATTGCATGGTCACCCGGAAACCGAATTAGTTTCCGTTACTGGCCGAAGTGCGGCTGGCCAGCATCTCTCGGATGTCTTCCCTCACCTCGCAGGATCGGACATGCTTATAGAAGAGGAACTTTCTGGATCTCTGGATCTAGTCTTTTTGAGTTTGCCTCATAAAGCGAGTGCTGTAATAGCGACTCCATTATTGGAACAGGGAATAAAGGTCATAGATCTTAGCGCAGACTTTCGGTTAAAGAATCTTGATGAGTATGAATATTGGTATGAAACCAAGCATCCTTGCCCAGAATACCTGGAATTGGCTGTATATGGACTCACGGAATTACATCGATCAGAGATAAGTTGTGCCAGATTGATAGGGAACCCAGGATGCTATCCTACAGCGGCCATCCTTGGCTTGTACCCTGTTGTAAAGGAAGGGATCATTGGTCCTGATTTGATTATTGATGCGAAGTCGGGAGTTTCGGGTGCAGGCAGAACTGCAAATTTAGGCACACAATTTTCAGAAATAAACGAAAACTTTTTTGCCTACTCAGTAAAGGGGCATCGACACTTTCCTGAGATTGTTCAAGAGCTAAGCCTTTCCACAGAGAGATTGATTCCTACATTCCTAACTCATCTGGTTCCTATGACCAGAGGTATCATGGTTACGGCTTACGCCAATATACGAGAGGGAATGTTTGGATCAACTAAAGTAGCCACCGAACGCATCGCAGAGATTTACCGAGAGTTTTATGCCAATCAACCCTTTGTTACCATGGTTCACAATCCGCCACAAACTAAGGAAACTTGGGGGAACAATCATTGTCTTATATATACGACCGTTGATGAGAGAACAAACCGGTTGATTGTCATTAGTTGTATAGACAATTTGATGAAAGGAGCTGCGGGGCAAGCTGTCCAGAATATGAACCTTATGCAAGGCTATCCCGAAGTTATGGGTCTAGACACCTTGGCAGTTTATCCTTAGGCCTTGGTATACTAGCAGTTATAGTTGCCCCCATCGTCTAGTGGCCCAGGACACCAGCCTTTCAAGCTGAAGATCAGGGGTTCGAATCCCCTTGGGGGCACCACTTTTAGTATGTTGAATCGATTAGAGGGATTGCAATTGATAGATCCTGATTGGGTCGCGTTACGGAAGGAATTTCCTTCCTTGGAGAAGATTTCCTATCTGAATACTTGTTCTTTGGGCTTATTGTCTAATAGATGCAGGGTTGCAACTGAACGCTACCTGGATTTGTGGCTGGAGCTGGGGGCATCTGCTTGGTATTCCCATTGGATGGATGAAATGATTAGTTTACGAGCGGAGTTTGCCACCCTTATTAGTTCGGAAATAGAAGAGATAGCTTTGGTTTCTAGTATTTCCGCCGGGTTGACTGCCGTTTCTTCTTCCTTGGATTTTTCCAATCGGTACAAGGTGGTTACGACTGAGTTAGACTTTCCAACCTTAGCTTACCATTTCTCAGCCTTACAGCCGAGAGGGGTGGAAACTATAATAGTCCCTTCAGATGATGGCGTTACAGTAGATATTGAACGGTTGGCCAAACAGGTTGATGAACATACCGCATTGCTAGCAACTAGCAGGGTATTTTTCACCACTGGTTGGATTCAAGATATTCCGGCGTTGTCAAAAATTTGTAAGAAAACCGGAACTCTATTACTTGTAGATGACTATCAAGCAACCGGACAGGTTCCGTTAGATATCAGGAAGAGTGGCATAGATATTCTATTGAGCGGAGGACTTAAATGGTTGCTTGGTGGGCCTGGCATTTCTTATATGTATGTCAGAAATGAATTAATCTCGAGTTTCCAGCCTACAGCTACTGGTTGGTTCGCCCAACGAGATCAATTCTCCTTTAGGGTCGATTCAAGGGAATATAAAGAAGATGCGAGGCGTTTCGAGGCCGGCACTCCGTCGGTCGCCTCCGTTTACGCAGGCAAGGCGGGTGTTTCGTTGATTAATGAGATAGGAGTTGAAAATATTCGGATTAGGACACTGAATCTAACAAAGCAGTTAGTTGAAAAATTATATGGGAACAATTTTAGTTTGAGGATACCATTGGATTTAGATCGGCACGCAAGTATAACCATGATAGAAACTCGAGAATCACGTAGAGTTGTCGAACAGCTTAGAGAGGAAGGAATTATTGTAGATTCCAGACCCGGAGGGGTTCGACTATCACCCTATTTTTACAATGATGAGCACGATATAGCCAGAGTCGTGAGTTCGTTAGTAGGAATAAGAGAGGCTATGCCAGAATTCGATAACTCGAAGAGATTGTAATGTCTCTGCTATCCATTTCTAATTTAAGTTTGTTCTACGGTGAGAAACAAATTTTTAGCAAGGTAAACTTGGGAATCACAAACAGAGCCAAGATCGGACTAGTTGGCTCAAATGGAAGTGGGAAAACTTCTCTGATCATGATATTGGCAGGTGTTTTAGATCCGACTGAAGGGGAAGTCTACAGGGAAAAGGGCTGTAGAATAGGATATGTCCCTCAGATACCTCCTGTGGCTACTACACGGCCCCTCAGAGCAGAAATAATGACAGCATTCGACGACTTATTTAAGTTAGAGCCACAAGCGGGGGAGGAAAACCAGTTAGGGGAGTTTTTGATAAGTGCTAAGCCCAGTAAAGCCGAGATTCAATACCTTACAATGCTTCAGCGGTCCCAATATTTAGGGGGAATTGATTATCAGTCTGTTCTAGAACGTACCGCTTTCGCATTAGGATTGAATAATCAAATATTGGATACGAGATCTGATTCCGTTAGTGGAGGTGAAAGAACTAAAGCTGCCCTCTGCAAAGCCTTATTGTTAAATCCTGATTTATTAGTATTGGACGAGCCAACCAACTACCTAGATTTGAGGGGGCTTGAATGGTTGGAGAGATTTCTTAACCGTAACTCGGTAGGCTTCATTGTCTCTTCGCACGATAGATATTTTTTGGATAGTACGGTCACCCATATATGGGAGATAGAAGAGGGAAAAATAAAAAGTTTTCCAGGCAATTATTCTGTTTATAGAGAATTGAAGAATGAATATCAGCAAAGATATTTGAAACAATACCAAAAACAGCAAAAAGAGATAGCGGAAAAAAAGGATTTTATAGCTAGGTACCATGCGGGACAGCGTTCTAAAGAAGCTAGAAGCCGATCTACTCAACTCAAGAAAATGGACGTTATCCAATCGCCTACGAAACAAACCAAAGCGTTGAGAATGAAAATATCTAAGGTAACTAGAAGTGGGCATCAAGTGATGGCTACTAATGACTTATGGGTTGGATATAAAGAGGGGTATGATTCACGAAAGATTCTTGAGGTTCCCGATTTGGTTCTAGAGCGGGGTTCTAGAACAGCAGTACTCGGCCCAAATGGCAGCGGTAAGACGAGTTTTGTGAGAACTATTTTGGGCTTAAACACTGCCTTACACGGAACAATATCCCTTGGGCATAAGGTAAAAATCGGATATCTTCCTCAAGGACTACATCTTTTCTCAGGCAAGCAAACCGTTCTGGAATCGTTCTTAGAGATTAAAGAAATTAGGGAAGAAGAAGCCAGGACTTTTCTTTCCAAGTTCCTTTTTCAGGGAGATCAAGTCTATCGGACAGTTGAGCAGTGTAGTGGTGGAGAAAAAAGCCGTTTAGCTTTAGCACGTTTGTTAATTGACGAACCAAACTTTTTAGTTTTGGATGAACCTACGTCTCATCTCGATGTGATGAGCCGGGAAGCATTAGAGTGTGTATTGGATGGATATGAGGGTACACTCCTTTTCATTTCCCATGATAGACATTTAGTTTCCCTCCTTGCCAAGCAACTTTTGGTTATTGAAAACCAAAGTCTAACCGTATTCCAGGGAAAGTTTGACGAATGGGTTGAAAGGCGAGAGATTGTATCTCTTGATACTCCACGAGCAAAAGGGTTAAAGGCACGACAGGGGTCTAGGGATAAGCCAAAACCCAAATCTAGGACGACCGGCAATGTGGAGAATCATAGGGTTGATATTGGTCAAGAGATCGCCGAATTGGAGGATTATCTTAAGAAGGTAGGAAGGGATTTGCAAAAAGCTTCTAGTATTGGCGATATGGTGGGGGTAGTGAGATTTGGCAATCGATACAAGCAGACTGAGAAACTTCTTCGTCAGAAATTGGAAAGGTGGCAAGATTAGCTAGAGGCTATCGATAAATGGTCGTAGTGCTTGCAAGAAACCCGATGGATTGTCACCTTGTACGAGGTGGCCAGCGTTCTTTACTAGTTTTCCCGTAGCAGCGCGCATGGAACTTATCATTTTTTGATAGGTTGTATTTGGGAAAATATCACTGTTCTCTGCGCGTATTACTAGTGTGGGACATGTGATTTGTAACAGAGCTTTCCAAAGTTGGCAACTTGACCAGTCCTTGGAATAAAAACTTGGGATTCTTATGGCCTTATCGTACTTCCAAGTCCATGTTCCGGTCAGGGTCTGGCGTACGGAATGCTTTAATGAACCTTTGACCATATGAAGAGGGCGTCCTGTATACGATTGGACATGTTTAGCAAATTCCTCAAATGAACTAAACTCATCAGGTTGTGAGATGAAATGGCTAATTCTACGTAGCCCCTCTGTATCCGATTCGGGTCCCGTATCGACTATAACTAGTCCCTTGGTGGTATGGGGGTGTTGCGAAGCGTATATATAGGCTGTTTTCCCACCCATAGAGTGACCAACTATAATCAAATCCTTTAGACTAAGATGATTAACTAGGCAAACTAGATCTCTTACATGAGATTGCGGGGAATAGTCTGAATCTTTTGGCCAATCGGTGTCACCATGGCCCCTAGCGTCCAGAGCGATAACCCTGTATTGATTGGATAGCGATAGGGATACTAAATCCCAGCTGTGAGACTGCTGTCCGAGTCCGTGAAGGAGAACTATGGGTTGGTTTTGCCGATCGCCCCATTCGAGGTAGTGGAAGCGACTGTTACCACAGTATGTGAAAGATGATTTGGGATAAATATTTTTGGAAAATGGAACGTTGAGCTCATTAGCTGCTCGAAAAAGGGTGGACTCTCGGCAATTCGATCCAACGAACATATCAGGTCTCCATTTTTGCATGGGAGTATAATAATTAATATAGTTCGTAGATGCTAATGATTAACCTTGACGGGAAGTTATATGGCTTCTTAAAATTACCAGATCAAACTGATTGGGAATGAGGTTTTATGGTCCAAAAAAGATCCGGAATCCCGTCAAAAAGAGTGATCTCAGCAGGAGGCGTAGTTTACCGACGTAACGGACTTATGGGCCCTGATATAGTCCTTTGTGGTAGGAGGGAGCCTTCTCGATGGAGTCTTCCCAAGGGTAGGCCAGATTCAGGCGAGACGATCATTGAAACTGCTCTCAGAGAGGCGAAAGAGGAAACTGGTCTAAATGTAGAAATAGAACGACCTTTGGGAAGTGTGAACTATTGGTTCGTTAGCTCAATAGACCGTGTCAAATATAATAAGACAGTTCACTTTTTTTTGATGAATGTACTAGGTGGATCTACGGCCAATCACGATGTGGAATTTGATGATGTCGTTTGGTTCTCTGCTGAAGAGGCTGTGCGAAGATTAACCTTCGAGAATGAAATGGAGATCTTAGTTAAGGCTTTGGAGTTTATAGAGGAAGGGTACCTAAAAGTGTAGCATGGAAATTAAGGGTGCCAAGGTAATAATTAGAGATAAGCGTATCGAGGATGCCTGGAATGAATACGACTGGCGTGTTGATGTAGAATTATCCGAATTAGATGCTGCACCACCTATCACGATGGGATTCGATGAGTTTTGCAAGATATTTAATAGCCAGTTCAACTATCCTACCCCGTGGTCTAAACGTATGTCTATTGATACCCTTGAAGGCTTGTACATCGGGAATTGTATGTATTACGACATAGATACCGTCAATAAAGAAGCCGAGATAGGTATTATGATTGGTAACAGAGATTACTGGGGCCAAGGTTACGGCTTTGATGTAATGGTGACTCTTATAGATCATATCTTTTCTAGTAGTTCTCTAAAGAGGCTTTATCTTCACACGCTAGAATGGAACGAACGAGCCCGCTGTTGTTTCGAGAAAGTTGGTATGAACATCGTAAAAACAGTCCGGCGTTCCGGGTTTGACTTTTATTTGATGGATATGACGAGGAATCTCTGGGAAGAGAAACGAGACGAAAAGCTGAGGTTAAGGTCCGATCTCTCTGGTCCTAATTATACATCATCCATTACCTAATAAAGATTTACCATCGTATAGTTATTGGGTCACCGTGGGGGCAGGATTGTATAAATCTACACCAAGAGTTATAGGGAATACCTTTATTAATTCATCTAGTGTCCAACGGCCTTCTTTACGGATTGTTCGTATTGGCTCGGGATCGTTTAGTTGGCTGACTAGTCCTGCTGTAACATAAAAAACGTGACCATTTACGTGATGAGCCTGGTCTGATGCTAACCATGTGGTGAAGGGTGCTATATCGTCAGCATCTCCACGGAGATCCCCTCCGCCGGAGCTTGCAATGCCAGCGCCAGCTTTGGCTTGTTTTGAGCTTTCCGGTATTGCTGCGATCATTCTGGTGTTTGCACTAGGTGCTATAGAATTGCAAGTTATCCCGTAGCGGCCCAGATCTCTAGCTACAACCCGTGTGAATCCTGCTACACCGTCCTTTGCTGCCCCGTAGTTAGCTTGGCCGGTGTTCCCTATTAAGCCTGAGGTAGAACTGAAGGTAATTATTCTTCCAGAACGTTGTTGGCGGAAAAGCATGGCTGCATGTTTAACAATGGTGAAAGTACCCTTTAAGTGTACCGCTATTACCGAGTCCCATTCCTCTTCAGTCATATTAAAAATCATACGGTCTCGCAAAACTCCGGCACATGTGACAACGATATCTAGCTTCCCAAAAGTATCTACGGCTTTGTTTATGATTGCCTCACCGCCAGACATGGTCACGACGGACTCATAGGAGGCGACGGCCTCACCGCCCTGTTCGTGTATTTCCTTCACTACAGAGTCTGCTACGGAATTGGAACTACCGGATCCGTCGAGATCAGACCCTGGATCTGCAACGACAAGTTTTGCTCCTTCTCGGGCTAGGAATAGTGCTACACCTCTTCCAATTCCCCTACCTCCTCCAGTTACCACCGCTACTTTGTTTTCTAATTGTCCAGACAATTCCACTCCTTTCCGTTTAATCCCTAGGTTTTATTGGTAAGAGGACAGTGGCACTACCAGGTGTAAATTGCTGTCCCTTAGAGTTTTCTATCCATATTTCACAGTCCACAAAATGTAGATGGTTATGGACATAAGTTTTAACAACTTTCCCCTTGCAAATAAGAGGACTCCCTGGTTCATCCATGCCTCTGTATTGCGCACTCAATTTTTTCAATGTTCCAGTTGGACCTATCCAATCGGTTATTAGTTGACCCAAGAAGGCCTGTTTTAATGCACCGTGAATAATAATTCCGTTCAGTCCTGTGGATATGGCGAAGTCCTTGTCATAATGAATCTCATAAAAATCCCCTGATACCCCTGCATATCGGACTAACTGTCGATTTGAGGGATTTTTTACCAACGGAGGTATTTCCGTTCCCACGGTGACATCTTCCCAATAAAGTGTTTGATGCATTATTAGTACCTAATAGATGTATTGGTTTGTGTGGCTACGAGCTTATTGAATTGGTTGGTGTAAGTTGTTGTGGTTAAGACGAAAATCATTTCTCCTAGCTTGCCTGATTTCTTGTAAAGATCTGTGACTGTGGTTACCGCCTTTATTCTATCCCCGGGTTTGACTGACTCAAAGTATTCCCATTGACTTCCTCCATCAAGAGAGCGATTGTATGGAAAATCTTCGGGTAACTCCTGTAATCGTTCTGTCCTAATAAATCTAAGGAATGTAGGAGGAGCCATCATTCCAGTCGATAACTTCTGGCGTGCGACGTTTTCATCGTTCCAAAGGGGATTGGGGTCTTCTATTGCTTCGGCAAATGCCTTGATATGCCCACGTTCTACCTCCATGATCAGAGGGGGGCTTTCAAATCCAACATATTTTTCCTGCAACAACTGGAAGTCTATGGGTTAACTCCTGGGCCAGGGCAGTTCTGTCCTGGTCGTAAGAAGTGTACTTATCCACAGTTTACGGTGTCAAGGCGAGATAGATTTCCGTCTGATGCCTCTTGTGTTGCCCTAGGCGCGTCCTTTATCTCTCAAGTCTTTCAAGAACAACTCAAGGTCTTTAACTACATCTGATCCTTTGGGCATCCCTGTGTCCACTTCTTCTCCTTTGGGCAACCCTGTGTCCACTTCTTCCGTAAGGTCATAATTATCTTCGAGCCTTTTTACTAACGAAATTAATTGGTTATCAGTTTCCACAGCTTTTTGTATGATTAGTTCGAAATTAAGAGCTGCGTTTTTTAAGTTTTCCAAAGAAAGGTTTAGGTCCAATACTTGTGAAATGGTTTGAACAAGTTTGTATGTGATGAAGTAATTGGGTGGCACTTGGAGATAGTGAGGACTATGTGCCCAAAAGCTAGAATATTGTAGATTATGTGTGCTAACCGTTTCCCTAAGTACTGATGGAATACCTGTTGGGCCATGGTAGTTAGACGAGAGAATGTTCAAATTGGAAAATTTCGTCATTAGGTTTTTGTCGGTTGTTATACCAGTGAACCGTAGAGGCCTCGTGTGTGGTACGGCATCCATCAATGAACCGATATGAATTATTGAATCAACATTGTATTCCTTTGCCATCCATACAATTGCTTCCGTGAAGGTCCGCCATTTGAGACTTGGCTCTGTGCCAAGGAGAAGTAGAAGAGCTGGTGAAATATTGTCGGATTTTTTAAAAAATAATTCATTTCGTGGCCAACAAAGGTGTGGTTCTTTGTTGACGAAAGTCGTAATAGGTCGATAATGACTGAAATCAAAAAAATCTTCAGGATCTATATCAGCGACCTTTTTTGTGGGGAGCTGGTCGATGAGGTAACTGATGGATTCAGTCGCCGCCTCATTGGCGTCAGGCCATCCCCGAAAAGCCACTATAAGATATTTGGCAGATTCTTCGGGTGTGTCAAATATATGAAAAAACCTTTCGTAGCTCAATTTAAATATCTTTTTTGTTCATAGATTAATTCCATCAAAAGCTAAGAAGCGAAACATTCGATTAAATAACATAGTTGCTCTTACCATAGAGGGTTAAATTGTCAACACCGTCGTGATTTTAAAGTCAAGAATATGCTGTGGCAATAACTAGAGTGCGAAGAAACATGTAAGTGACCCTGGTGTTGATGTTATTTTTAGTGATTGGCGACCATGTCGTGGCTGCAACAGACGGGAGATTTTATCTTACCACAGCCCTTAGGACATTCGGATACCCCGACTGTACTACCGTCGGCCTTAGTCAGGACTTTATGCTCTAACATTGTTCCACAGCCACATGTTAAGTTAGTTACTTCCATGCCACAATCCGAACAGCTATATTTCTCCATATGTCTATTGTCTCCTATGGTGTTGTATAGGGATCGTACCTTTAGTTCTGTTTAACAAACTAAGAGCCTGGATCAGTATACACTGTAGATAGTGGTTTGGTTAGATTCCCCTCTGATGGTAGTAGGGGTGGTTAGATGGTGATGGTGTGGATTTTTCCTAATTGCCTTTAATTCCTTTCTTCCATTGGGGATTTTCATCGACATAGGAAGTCAAAGCCTTTAGTAGGCAGTCAGCACTGTGACTCGTTGTTATTCCACACTGACCCACGTGATCAAGAGTGGCCTGCTGGAGGCATTTGATGGGGCGACTCTGATGCTGTTCTCCGCATACAGGGCAAGACATAATGGCTCCTCTCGATTTACTGTAAATTAATGAAACGTGGTCGATCTTAGTAATATGGTGTTGGTATTTGAATATATGCTAGAAACGCATCAGTTTCAAGTTATCAATACGTCCAGGTTGCGTTTATTAATGAAATGGCCCACGACTTATCGTCGTGGGCCATTTCGATTTACCTACAGTTAAACCGTTATCTCTATTCGTTTTTTGACATTTCAAGGCCGAGGGTGATGAACCATAGTGTGTAAACTATGAAGCATATTCCGCCTATCATGTTCATTGTTTCTAATTGACTGGAATCCATAGCTCCTATGAGTGCAGTCACGAGTAAAACAACTGAGACTGCTGCGATAGCCATGGCCATCATTTTGTTGGCGCCTTCTCTAGTTGAAATTCCTAAGCTAAGTGTTAAAACGGCCAAGGAAAACACTGCCGCTCCCATATTGCTCATGCCGAGCTGAAGGGCGTAAAGCGGTCCGGCTGTTGCCACCTGGGTAGCCTGGGTAGGGTCTATACCAGCTATTACGTGTCCTACTGCTGAACTTAACACCCAAGCTATCGTGGCTATGAAGCCCAGGATAACGGAGTATCTTGTAATCGACTGACCATTTCCACCATGGAACGTTTCTTGAAGGCTCATTATTCCGAAAAAGAGCATTATTAGCCCTAGTGGTATTACCAATCCAGTGATGTGGGCTAGTTCGGTATTCGCCCACACAGCTCCTAAAGAAGCCGCAGCGTCCGCCGGATCAGCTGCATCAATAAGCATTCCACCAGGCTGCAGGAAGTAGCAAACCAGTGCAATGACTGGACCGACTATTAGTGATAGTCCACCGAGTTTTTTCATAGAAATAGTACCCATAATCAACTCCCTAAGTTTTGATATCCTGTTGATACCGTGTACATGATATTCCTGGGGTTTGTGTGGGATCTATGGATTTTGATCGAGGTTTTAATGAAAACTAGGGTATATCTAGTAAAAAAGGCAGGCATGTTGGATTTGCAGGAAGCATTTTAACTTTTTGGATATTGCCCAGCCTGATAATTCATGTGAGTTTAGTTGCTTGAAGCAAACAAAGAAAACATGATGGCTCTTACATTAAAAACCATGGGCAAATATATTAAAGGTAAAACGATTACTGTTATGTGAGCAGAACATGGTGCCGAGGGTGGGATTCGAACCCACACGTCCTTTCGTAGATGTAAAGAATCTTGGTCCTCTTAGCGAAAAACCATAGAGGAACAACGCCAAGTCCCCACCACCAGAATGATTGTGACTCCGTACGCATAAGTTGCCATCCTTCACTCGCACGTTGGTTAATCTCATTTTCTAGTAGTCGTTCTGCACCATAGCCACCCCAATATCTAGCCCACGATGAGTCCACCGCATATTCGTATAATGGACTGGTGGCATCGGTGGCTGATAAGGCATCGGTGGCTGATAAGGCCCCGGTGGCTGATAAGGCTCCGGTGGCTCATAAGGCTCCGGTGGCTCATAAGGCTCCGGTGGCTCATAAGGCTCCGGTTGCTCATAAGGCTGTTCCTGCTCTACGCTTTTGCCTGTTTCTACCATTAGATTTATCCCCTTAGTTTACGGGTAGTATAATAAACGACTCCAGTTATGAAATATAGATAACACATAAGAATCGTTGCGCCTAATCCTAAAACGGTTTGCCCGCTTTACAACTAATCTGCAGGTCAATGGCTAAATAAACAACCCCCAGACTATCGAGTCAAGTAAAACCACCTGAGTTAAGGACTACACTCTGTACGGACTCTATTCAGTGTCCATGTGTATATGAATCACTTCATTAGACATCCGTTAACATCGACTAAAGTCCCCTTTAATCCATTGGTTACGGTGGGACAGGGTAGTTTTGGACAAAGAAAAGAGAGCAGGATTGCCCTGCTCTCTCAGCTACGGATTAGCTAGTGGTGCCGAGGGTGGGATTCGAACCCACACACCCTTTCGGATAGAGGATTTTAAGTCCGCCGCGTCTGCCATTCCGCCACCCCGGCCTAATTGAATAAGCCATTCTGTTCAGCCCATATACTAGCTGATAACTGGGCTACAGATATATAGTTGGTGGGAAATTAATGGGATTAAATCTATTGGGAATGTTTTGAAAACATGGATATGACTTTCTGGATCCAATTAGTGGTAGTTTGCTTTTTAGGTGCAGCTTCGCCAGGACCAAGTCTTGCCCTCTTGATAGGAAATTCGATAGACCGTGGAAGAGTTTATGGAATGGCCACTGGGTTAGGTCATGCAGTGGGGATTACTTTATGGGGCTTTTTGACCGCTGTGGGGGCAACGGAGGTAATGAATTATCACTCTGGTTTGATGGTGGTGATGCAGGTCGGTGGAGCAATTATTCTTGCATATGTAGGATTGCGTACATTTCGTAGTAAATCCGATTTAGAAAATCAACAGGGAAATGTCCTGTTAATGAGGCCTGGGATCTTGTTTAAGGCCGTTAGAGAGGGTTTCCTTATATCATTTCTTAATCCCAAGATAGCCCTGTTTTTCCTCGCAATCTTTAGCCATCTTGTCTACCCGGGCTTGAGTTGGTCAGAGAAGGTTTTAATGGGAATCGTAGCGGGATTTATAGATGGTTTGTGGTACGTATCTGTAGCCATATTTGTTACAGGCATATTTGGTATCGGCATGTTTAGGGGGAAATTTAATCTTTTGTCTAAGCTTAGCGGAGCGATTTTACTAAGTATGTCGATTTATTTGTTTGGGAAAGTTGCCTGGGCCTTATGGTCATCCTGAAAGACATGAAATGCACTGATATCTTAACCAGTTTATATGTTGTTCATTGGCATAGCCGTCACCCGTAGGATAAACAACACTCGACTCGGTTAGTTTCAAATCAATCAACCTAGAGTTGTAAATGCTAAGCTCAACATTCTCACCCCACAGTAGTCTTTGTATCCCTTTTGTTGTCGTGTGATTTGTACGTGCTGGGGCTCCATTTTTTATAAATACTCTTTCTTGCTAATTTGGAGCTTCTACGCACAGAAAGGCCTCTGACACTAAAATAGGGACTTTTTTATGTTAACTCATAGATTTATGCACAGGCGACGAACAACCGATACGATTTTCAAACTTAATAGTTCTTGTAGGGACCGTTGCAAACTTCCGGAAATCGTTTCCTGAGTTCCGCGCCTTTGAATTCTCCTGCGTCGGGATATATAGCGGAGTCCCACAAACGGAACAAACGCAGCCTCTCTGTCTCAGAAAAATACGGTACCGGGCACATATAATCTACAATGAATTTTTCTACTACACCCTCAGGACTAGGTTTTCCAGTCCCCGGTCTCCATTGTCCGAACGACCAGTGCATCGACGTCCAGACATCGTCGGAACTGGCTATTTCCCCATAACCCATCACCTGACCAGATAGGACCTTACTACCGACGTCTAGATCAGGGTTAAACGAGTAGAGGTCAAGAACGTCGTATGTGACTACAAAATCACCACTCATGACTAAAACGAAATACAAGAGCGACTCGTGTGGTTTCGAGGTTCTTATTTCGATTACTTCCCCGTTAGTCGCCGCTATTATTTCCGCTTGAAAGGGCCACTGGAAATCTATTCCTGGATGTCCACCAGGATTATCTGGAGTCGCTGGGTGTAATATTGTCTCCCCCATTGGCATCATCCCCACCGGTTCATGGTCGGTTGTAAACGGGAGGTTTAAAACAGGTGGGGCCAACAGTGGTTTCTTAGGAGTCGGGCCCGTAGGAGTAGCAGCAGCCTCGAGAATAGTATCTTTGTGCATACCCATTGACCCAAGTTCTGATGTATCAATAGATGTCTCTAATGTTTGGCAAGTGGAACCCTGGCATATATCAAGAAATACTTGCGCTACATTCCCAACCGGTTGTTCATAAATACTGAACTGCCATTTACTTCCTTCAATATACGCATCCGAGGCTGTAGACGTCCACTTTAATTGAGATCCTTCTTTAATATTGGTGGACATACAAGCAATTTGATTCTCTTCTTTGTTGAGAACACAGTTAATTTTGGGGCCTGAATCCAATGTTGTGGATTCCTTTGCAGTCGATTCGGCAACAATTTTTTCTACTATTGCAGTTGGTGTAAAACCTGCCATACCATCAGGGTCAGGCGTGACTTCTAACTTAGGAGTTGATGGAGTACCATCACCACAAGCAGTGGATAGCATAAGCGCTATAAGTAGCACACCATACCAAATCTTCACAGTTAAAATATTGTACCAGATGGTTCTTGGGGCAGTCTCTAAAATATATATATCTACGAAAATAATGGAGGCGACGGGCGGAATCGAACCGCCGAATAGAGGTTTTGCAGACCTCCGCCTTAACCACTTGGCTACGTCGCCTTGAAGCCTTTTGGTGCCGAGGGCGGGACTTGAACCCACACGAGCAAAGCCCACAGCCCCCTCAAGACTGCGTGTCTACCAATTCCACCACCTCGGCGGACCATGAGAAATGATATCAGAGAGTGGGCGAAATCTAAAGATACAGATAACAAATTTCTACAAAAAGGGTTCTATGCTGGTAGCTGGGGTCTGAAAAGGTTCTATCGGCGATTTTTCAAGTAACGGAAAGTATTCTTGATGTTATAATTGCCTTGGATTGGCAGATTGTTATTGGAACAGTAACTTCCATAGTTTTGTGAGTCACTTTAACGGGATAATTAGGGAAGACCCATAAATGCAAAAGGAGGAGGGGCCGTTATGTACAAAGGTTTCAAAGTTATTGATGCTGATGCTCATATTACAGAACCACATGATCTGTGGAGTAAGTATATGGAACCAGAATATTATGACCGGAGACCCATAGTTGGCCCACTTGAGGAAAGTAGACCTGGAGCGAGCCGTAGCTTTATGGAGTGCGAGATATTTCCAGAAGGGAGCCGGACAAAAACAACTTTACAAGGGGCTGGTGGAAAGAGAAAGTCTCTCATTAGTAAGTAAACAAAAGATCCTCTGGGACAATGCCGTGAGATTATATGGCACCCGGATTTTGAACTAGTAGTAAAGAGGAACAGATAATGGGTAACTACAGAATCATCTCGTCGGATAATCATGTTTTTGAACTACCTGACCTATGGCAGAGCCGTATAGAGTCCAAGTTCAAAGATCGTGCTCCGAGGATACATCGCGAAGAGGATGGCGATTGGTGGTACTGCGATGGCAAAAAGCTGGAGGGCGCTGGATTCGGATTCGCTGGAGCACAGACGGGCAGAAGATTCGAAGAAGCGGAAAATCTAACTCATGGGGACTCATTTGAAAACATCCGACCCGGGGGATACATTCCTGAGGAACAAATCAAGGATATGGAACTCGACGGCGTGGATGTGAGCATACTGTATCCCACAGCCGGCCTTCAACTCTATAAGATTCCAGATGGGTTGCTTCTGACGGCCATGTTCAGGGTCTATAACGACTGGGTAGCAGAGTTTTGTGAGGCATCCCCCAATCGCCTGAAGGGTATCGCAATGATAAACATAGATGATGTGAACGAAGGAGCAGATGACCTGGAGCATCGGGCGAATGAAGGGTTCGTTGGCGCCATGATACCGGTCTACCCACCGGAAGATCGAAGATATGATTCTTCAGAATACGATCGCTTATGGGGGGCCGCCCAAGGCTTAGAGATGCCTCTCAGCCTCCATGTGGCCACCAACCGGTTCGGCTCCGGAGAAAACGATGGAAGCAAAATCGGAGGAGCCAGGGTGGGAATTGCGCCCAATCAGGACTTCTTCCCAAGGGTCTCAATTTCCGACATGATCTTATCCGGTGTTTTTGAGCGATTTCCCAAACTGCAAGTCGGCGTAGTAGAGCACGAGCTCAGCTGGGTGCCTTTCTTCCTGAGCCGCCTCGACTACACCTACGACCAGCAAGGATTTGGCAGAGAAGGGTACCGGTTTAAGGAGGATATGCAACCCAGCGACTATTTCCACCGCAACGTCTTCCTGGGATTCCAGGAGGATGAACTGGGCATAAAATTGCGAGACTTGATTGGAGTGGACAACCTTCAGTGGGGCTCTGACTATCCACATATGGAATCGACTTTCCCTAAGAGCCAAGAGATTCTTGAGGAGATCCTGGGGGACTGTACCGAAGAAGAGAAAGCCAAGATTGCTGGTGGCAATGCGGCCCGGGTGTACAGGCTTTAGAGGATATGCTCGTCTCTCGAGTGTAGGCATATCTTCCAGCAGTCCCTCAACCATTTGCGAGGGGTTTAGTTGTAGGTACCTAGAAAGGTGGCGTCGATCTCTAAAACCAGTGGTCGTGGGTTCAAATTTCCCGCGCCTTGCTAATTTCCAAAGCTAAACGGGTTAAGCAATTCCTCTGAGCTTCTACGGAAATTCGGCATTCCCTGTTTATCTGAAGTGCCGGGGTCACTGGCTGGGTGTGCATGTACCATTGACGGATATTATAATGACGTGTATCAATCCCAATGAGAACTTGAAAATCCCAACGAGGGGGCTAAGATGGTAAAGGTTAACTCAGTTCTGGGCCCGATAAACACTTCCGATTTTGGATATACACTGGCTCACGAACACATCATGGTTAATTCTGCTGGTATACAGCAGACTTTTCCTGAACTCATTGATCGTCAGGGTTCGATCGAGCAATCCGTAAAGGACCTATCAGAGGCTCATAAGAACGGACTACGAACTATTGTGGACTTGACGACTCATGACCTAGGCCGTGATATCAGGTTAATTGAAGAGGTATCCCAGAGATCCGGTGTTCAAGTTATTGCATGCACCGGCACTTGGCTGGACATTCCCAGGGCATTTACCAGCTGGGCACAGGGACCTGAAAACATCGCACCATTGTATGTTCGGGAAATCAATGAAGGAATAGAAAGAACCGGGATCAAAGCTGGAATTATTAAAGTAGCGAGCGATGGGAAAGAGGTAACCTCGGGCGAGAAAATTGTTCTTCAAGCGGCCGCCATTGCGCATAAGGAAACAGGTGTGCCAATCTCGACTCATACCTCGGCTCAAGGGAATATAGGAGAACAGCAACTGGAGATCCTTATCGAAGAGGGGGTTGACCCCAAATGCATCTATATTGGTCATAGCAACGACAATGATGATATTGATTACCTTCTGAGCCTCCTTAACAAAGGAGTGTGGCTAGGGCTTGATCGGTATCCGGGCGGATATCATGTTGGTACTCCTAAATGGGAAAGGCGGACCGAAGTGGCAAAACAACTAATCGATGCTGGCTTTTCTCACCGGATCATGCTGGCTCATGATTGGTCCGTCATTTTAGACAACGATAGCACTCCGCCATGGCGGCTGGAGCGTCTGAATGATAATCCTCATCACTATCTGTTTATCGATAGAGTTGTGATACCTCGATTAAGAGAGTTGGGTGTTTCGGGAGAGGCCATCAAGCAAATGATGGTTTCTAATACTCAGGCCTTTTTTGAAACGAAATGAATTAACGAACTTTTGAAAAATGCGCACAGTTTTCATGATACCAAGAATCAAATCGGGGCCACTTGGCCCCGATTTAGCTTTGGAAACTGGCAGGAGCGGCAGGATTCGAACCCGCGACCACTGGTTTTGGAGACCAGCGCTCTGGCCAGACTGAGCTACGCTCCTATGGTACCCCTGGAGGGACTCGAACC
>CAJXDJ010000002.1 GCA_913052045.1 uncultured Dehalococcoidia bacterium | reverse complement strand
TCTGTCTCGATCATTTCGCCAATCACAGCGTCATTCTTTATTTTTATTGCTTCTTTAAGGGAAATTTCTCTGCTATCGTCTTCCACATTTTCAAGCCATGGGACTAACCATCGGATTAATTTCGTTAATTGGGCTTCCTCATCTACGATTGTTTTCAGGGTAATGGTTGAAGGAGTGGCTTTTCGAAGTGTATTCAAGGAAAGAAAGCTGGTGCCGTCCTCCGTCCTAATTTCTGCTGGATCTGCTTCAATATCTAGGACGGTAGATTCAGCAGCGTAGTTCCCTAATTGAGTGTGCAGGACCAACAGCTCATTCCCGGTTGTACTTGGGAGGATAACTTTATTTATCCCGTCGTCATCTTGGAAGTAAACGTGTGGAACAGTCTCCATGACTAGGGGCAATAGAAAAAGAGTGTCGGCTTGGTATTGTCTCCCTAGAGCACTGCTCCCGCCCAGACATGCGCCAAATAAAATGGAGGCTGCTATAAGCAAACAGGACAACCAAGTTGTTTTGGAAGATTTGGTAAGAGTTGGGGACAAGGTTGTTTGCATGTAAAAAATTACTCCTAGGCGACACTTAAAGACGACATCTTGCGGAGTCGCTCCACAATGCCTGGAAGAATATCTAAAACGGCCTTTATGTCTTTTTTCGTGTTGGTTTTGCCAAGTGTGAATCGCAAGCTTCCTCTTGCTTGATCTGCTGACTGGCCTAAGGCCAAGAGGACATGGGATGGTTCTAAGGACCCGGATGAGCACGCACTTCCGCTTGAAGCACATATGCCCGCCAGGTCGAGCGCAACTAAAAGGGGTTCTCCCTCTACTCCAACGAAGGAGAAATTCGCGTTGTTTGGGAGGCGGTCACTGGGGTGACCGTTCAGTGCTGATCCCGGAATAGTTCCAAGAATGCCTTCGATAAGAAGAGTTCTTAACTCGAGGCAATGAGCTGATATCTTTTTTTGATCACGATCAGCCAACTCCAAGGCTATAGCCATTCCGACAATACCAGCTACATTTTCGGTCCCGGATCTGCGTTCGCGCTCCTGGCTTCCACCTAGTTGCTGAGGCAACCAAGGGGTTCCCCGTTTTATGTACAAAACACCGACGCCTTTGGGGCCATAAAACTTGTGAGATGAAAGGCTCAGTAAATCCACACCCAAATCTTTTACATTTAGGTTGATGTAACCAGGGGCTTGGACTGCATCGGTGTGGAACACTATATGGCCGGGATGATCATCTCGTATTGTCTTAACAGCCCGCACGATTTCTGAGATGGGTTGCAAAGACCCGATTTCGTTGTTGGCAAGCATGATGGATACCAAGAAAGTTTGGTTTGTAACGGCCTGCAATACTTGATCAGGTGTGAGCTGGCCAAATTTGTTTACGGGGAGATAGCTAACAGTTAACCCCGCATCTTCTAGATGCTGGCATGTGTTCAAGACAGCATGGTGTTCAGCATTAGTGGTGATGATGTGTGTGCCAGTATTATAAAGAGCCTCTGATACTCCCTTCAAGGCTGCGTTATCCGATTCTGTTCCGCCGCTTGTGAAGACGATTTCCTTGGGCTTGCAGTTCAGTATACCAGCGATTTTTTCTCGCGACTCATCAAGAGCCTTTCTTGCTTGTTGGCCGATGGCATGTATGCTGGAGGGGTTTCCGTAGGCATGCGTGAGGTATGGCGTCATGCTATCTAGAACTGCTGGGTCCAGGGGAGTGGTACCTGCGTGGTCCAAGTAAACGATATGATCTTGTGTAGTTCTTGTTTTCATGTATTGCTGTCGGCTAGGTGTATTTTAGCACAGCACTACCAATGGCTCTAGCTGTATTTGTACAATGCATAGGCTTTCGAGTTGCCTGTATCTCACTCATAACTGTTCGTTAGGGTGGCATAGGCAATCAGTTTGTATGCCAATTTGGCCGCAGTAAATGAACACGAGAAGGGCCCTAAATCTGGACTAAGTTCGACTACATCAAACCCCACAATGTCCCTCTCCTTGCCAATTGCTTCGATAAGGCCCATTAATTGTGACCAAGATAAACCGCCAGGTTCAGGTGTGCCTACCGCAGGCATTAAAGAAGGGTCAAGGCAATCTAAGTCGACACTGATATATACTTTGGGGGACGAAAGGGCAGCTAAAACATCGAGGTGGGATGGAGGCTTAGGATCGACGGAATTCATAAAAAAAACATGAACGTTTGACTTCTCTATAAATTCTGCCTCTTCTTTACTAATACTTCGGACTCCTACTTCTACTACAGGACAAATTTCAGAAATACGACGGGCTACATTAGCATGTCCCCATTTGGAGCCCATGTAACTATCCCTGAGATCCCCATGAGCGTCGAAATATAAGACGGATAAGTTTGGATACAAAGCTCGATATGCCTGGATCGATCCAAGAGTTATTGTGTGATCTCCTCCCAATAATCCAACGATTTTCTTCTGTTCTATGAATGGCTGCACTGTTTTACGGACACGGTCGATCATTGCCTGTGGACTGTTAAGGACGGGTTCCAAAAATGGGGTAGTGTGGATTCCAATTGCGGCCACATCTATTCCTAGTTCGTGATCAAAGTCTTCTAGGTGGGCAGAAGCCCGAAGTAATTCCAAGGGCCCATCCCGTGTCCCAGTTTTGTATGTAGTGGTGCTATCGTAGGGCACTGGCACTAACACTACTTTAGCAGTGTCTAGATCAGCTTCTTTTGCAGACAAAGAAAGGAAACTTAGAGGGTTCCACATATTCGTGTCACAATTGGTCACAGTAGCCTTTAGCTAGTATTGACGTGGGCATCGAGCCGATTGGTGTTGCTTGGGCATTGTGGATTTTGATCCAGATATTCTAAGCCACGTTCCACTAACCAGCTTTTTATAGTCCGTAGGGAGAAGAACGCTTTTATATCCCTTATGGCCTTATCCGAATCGAAAGATCTGCAGGAGAATATGTCAATATTAATATAATTTCGTTCGGGGAACGTGTGTACGCTAATGTGACTCTCTGCTATAACAACGAACCCTGACATTCCGGAATCCAAGGGATTAGGAGCAGAGTATGGGAGGACGACTGGGCCATGTATGATATTCATTCCGAGAGTCGAGGGATATTCACGCAGGAAGTCTGTTAGTGCGTCTTGGTCGTACATTTTGTTAATATCCCCAGAAGAACCGTCGATAAGTAAGTGCAACGAAAGCTCCTTCGGTATACAGTTCCTGTTAAATCAGGGCCAAGTGTATTGGCAAATGGTGGGTGCTTAGCATATCATCACAGGATCGTCTCGACAATAGGCATATAAAACTCTAATTTCGAATGGAAGCGGTGAAAAAATATGGCGATTCGGGCTATGATCGAAGCTAGAAATCTAACCAAGTATTATGGGAGTTTTCTGGCGGTTGAGAAAGTAAACTTCGTAATCAAGAAGGGAGAGATTTTAGGTTTTTTGGGGCCTAATGGGGCCGGGAAGACTACGACTATGCGTATTTTGACTGGCTTCATACCTCCTACAAGCGGAGAAGCTCTGGTAGCTGGATATGATTTGGTTGGGCAATCTATAGAGGCGCGTGCTCATATAGGTTATTTGCCTGAGACAGTACCGCTATATACCGAAATGACTGTCAAAGAATACCTTTCATTTATGGGCCGGCTTAGGGGGATGAAGTCTGGGCAGGTTCGGGAGCGATTGGGATATGTCATCGAGGCATGTAGGCTCGAAGATTATTACGATACATTTATTGGCAAGCTATCAAAGGGGTTCCGACAGAGAGTTGGCATAGCGCAGGCTATTATACATGAGCCGGACGTACTAATATTAGATGAACCAACGGTCGGAATCGATCCAATACAAGTGGTCGAAACAAGGCAACTTATAAAGGATCTAGCAGGGGGGCATACGGTAATCCTTAGTACACATATTCTCCCTGAGGTTAGCATGTTGTGTGATAGGGTTCTGATAATTCATGAAGGGAAGATAGTAGCAGAAGATACGCCAGATGACCTCGGCACAAAACTTGCGGGAGTAGATAGGGTTGAAGCAGAAGTGGAAGGGCCGAGGAGTCAGATTCTGGAAGTCTTAAAGAAGATAAGAGGGATTATAGATGTAACCTCCCGGCCTGCTGGCAAAAATCGCAATGTTTACAGAATCCAGGCAAAACAGGGATTAGACCTTAGGCCAACTATATCAAGGACGATAGTCAACAACAATTGGGCTCTTTTGAACATTCAATTACTTAGCATGAGTCTAGAGGAAATTTTCCTCAAGTTGACTACGGAGGAGGACCTAAGGACATGAGGAATACGTGGCTTATAGCATGGAAGGAAATACGCGTTTTTTTTACGAGCCCTATGGCTTATGTTGTTGGGTTCATATTTGTCGGATTGACCGGATACTTTTTCGTAAGAAGCGTGGATTCGGCTCTGAGCGGGCCTAACTTTCCAGAAGCTAGCCTTAGACACCTTTTCAGCCAAATGTCGATTTTTATTATTCCTTGGTTAGCTCCTGTGCTAACTATGAGGTTGTTGGCCGAGGAACAGAAGATTGGGACACTTGAGCTGCTTTTGACTGCCCCAGTGAGAGACTGGGAAGTCGTCATGGGAAAATTTGTAGCGAGCATGACATTTTTCTTGGGTGGTCTGGCTTTGACGCTTTGGTATGTATTGATGTTGAGCTGGAGAGGCAATCCTGACCCAGGCACTCTAGCTAGTGGCTATCTGGGGATAATACTTTACGGATCTACTGCGATGGCCATCGGGTTATTAGCGTCGTCTTTTACAAGCAATCAGATTGTATCTGCGGTAGTATCTTTAGGTATTCTGGTTTTACTGACTTTTCTTGAAGTAGGAGCTGATCAAGTGGGTGGAGTAGCCTCCACAGTGGTTGCCCAACTGGGGATTACTACACATTTTGGGGATTTTGTACGAGGAGTTATAGATTCAAGTAACGTTGTTTATTATTTGAGTGTCACGGGAGTGTTTCTATTCCTAACTGTGAGAAATCTAGAAACCCGTCGATGGAGATGACACGAGTATGACATCTAAATCCGGCCCAGGGGATCGCAATACCGGGAAACGACTCGACGGGATACGTGCTTATGTGAAAGAGGTCGGTTCAGTAGGCCCGGCATCTGCATTAATGGGCATTTTGGCAATGGTGGTAGGGTTGGTGTTAATGGTTACCGTATCAGAGGCTAAAACCTTTGGGTTGGCCATAATGATATTGGGAGCAGTCGCCGTCTCCCTTACTGGCATCGCCGCGTGGAGAGCGGTCACAGAATCCGTAACCGGCCGAAGAGGGAGATACAGTGCTAATACCCTTCTAATGATCATAAGCTTTCTTCTTTTAATAGGGGTTTTGAATTTTGTTTTTTGGGATAATCCAAACAGATGGGATGTTACTTCTACCAGACAATTCACGTTGGCCCCAAGGACATTGGATGTATTGGCTAACTTGGAGACTCCTGTTAACGCAATAGCGTTTTTTGATAGGAATGACGAAGACCAGCGCCCTTATTTGGAGGATGTCGACAATCTCCTTCGGGAATTTTCTGTCCGCTCGAATCAGTTTGCATATGAGGTCATGGACCCTGATGTAGAACCGAATATAGCTAAGCAATATGGTGTAACTAGTCCTGGACAAGTCGCTTTCTTTGTGAATGATTCGGATACATTCGATGTCGCTTTTGGAGCGAGATACAGAGGAAGGAACCCTCGGACTGGCGACGCGATTTTTGACGCGAATCCGTCTCTCGAGCAAGATTTTGTTACGCCGCTTCTAATCGTTTCTGGACAAGAGAAGAAAACAGCCTACTTTCTTACAGGACATGGTGAGAGAGATGTGGTCGATCCAACCAGTGATGACGGAATATTTACTGCTGTTAATGCTTTGACAAAAGAGAACTTCGACGTAAGGCCGTTGGATCTTAGCCGAAAGAAAATAGTTCCTCGTAGGACTGGAGACCAGCCGCTTGAGGAGGACCAAGTGGCTCCATCTCTGATCATTATAGCTGGCCCTGTTAAGGATCTATTGGACGACGAAGCAGATGAGCTTACGGATTTCTTGGAGGATGGTGGCAGACTTCTAGTTCTAATCGATCCAGGAGCCCCCACAAGTTATATAGACTTTTTATCCAATTGGGGTGTAACCGTAAGTAGAGGAAATGTTATTGATGAAGAAGATTTTTTGAGGCCGGATACCAGGGTTCCATTTGTGACACAACATAATACACAGAATGACATTACGAAGGGCATAGAAAGAACCTATTTCCCAGGAGTAGCGGCTATTCAATTTGACATGCAATCCATGCCGCCAGTTGTTGTTGGTGGTCAAATACTCCCTCAGCAAAACGTAATAGAGATTTCAAGGACTTCGTCCGGAAGTTGGCTGGTCGACGACTTGACTCGCAGCACGCCGAATGCCGATTTAGACACGCAGGGGACGTTTTCAACGGTCGTATTGGTAGAGGATGCTTTTGCGCCACTCGACAAGAGTCCGAAATTTATTGATCCAACTAGTGCTATTCCTGCTTCATTGGTCATTATCGGCGATTCTGATTTTGTTACGAATAAACATTTTAACAATGCTAGCAATGGTGACTTGTTTTTGAATTCCATAAATTATCTCACAGGAGATGTTTCCCTCATAAACATAAGGCCTAAACAGGTGGCGAGGCGGGAGATATTGGCAACACCAAAGGAATTTGACGTAATCCGATACACGAGCTGGTTTGTTCTCCCATCTCTAATGGCTTTGGCGGGGATCGGGATTTGGTGGGTTAGGAGATAAGGCGCAGGCAATGAATATTAGGCTTACTATTCTTCTGGTAGTCCTTGTTGTTATTATTGGAGCCCTCGTCGGCATAACCCAGGTCTTACGTAATACCACTGATAACGAACCGATTGGGAGACTTTATTCAATTGCCCGCAACGATATTTTGAATATATCCATGGAACGAAAAGATTCTACTATCAAATTTAGCAAACAGGATAACCAGTGGGTTATAGTGGGCGATGCAGGGGTGGATGATGTAAACGTGGATGGAGATAGATGGAGTGGAATTGTGTTCTTGCTTGAATCTCCGGCAATAGATAAACCGGTGAGCAGACGTGACGGAGAAGAACTCGACTTAGGCGAGTTTGGACTCGATCCTCCGGTCACGAAAGTAGGGATTAGTAACGCAAATAGCTTAGTGTTAGAAATTTATCTTGGTGATTCTACCCCCTCAAGAGATGGATTCTATGTTAAATTGGCAGGAAAGAAGAATGCATACATAATTAATTCCTCCTGGGCGGATGTGGTTACAAGACTAATTACACAGCCACCTTACCCCTTGGAAGAAACAGCAAAAGACTCAGTCCCCATTGACTAATCGGGTAACAGTTTTGATGGACCTGTTTTCGTTGAACCTTCTTAGGCGGTAGCATATAATTTTCCGAACTATTTACATTTCAGCGAGGTCGTAAAAGCTTTGAAGGGAGAGATCTTTGCTATAGGAACAGAACTCCTCATGGGAGAATTACATGATACTAATTCCCCCTATATCGCAGGTGAGTTATCTCTATTGGGTATAACGGTTGAGAGAGTTACGCAGGTCGGGGATAACCTAAAGGACCTAGCTGAAAGCTTTTCGATCGCGCTAGCGAGATCTGACTATATTTTTACAACAGGGGGATTAGGCCCTACGCAAGATGATTTAACACGGGAGGCCATAGCGGTTTCCCTTGGAGAGAAAACGACTGTCTCTTCGAAATTACTTGAGGAATTAGAAGACTGGTTCAAAGCGAGGGACATGAAAATGCCTGAGCGGAATATTAAACAAGCCGTGCTTATACCTTCAGCCCGCAGTATCCCTAACAAAATGGGCACTGCTCCCGGATGGTTTATCGAACATAACGAGAAAATAATTGTAGCCATGCCAGGACCGCCTGATGAAATGCAAAATATTTGGGTAAACGAAGTTTTACCTTTGATAAAGGCGAGAATTAAGAAATCTGTAATCTTGACCAAGACCATTAAAACACTAAACCTCTCGGAGGCTGAAGTAGCTGAACTGGTAGCCATCTTCTTTGGCATAGAAAACCCTAGCCTTGGAATTTATGCAAAGCAGGATGGGATTCACCTTAGGATAATAAGTAAAGCTGCGACAAAAGCAGAAGCCATGAATCTAATGGGAACCGTTGAAGAAGGAATTGCCAAGAAATTGGGTTCACATATCTGGGGTTATGATGACGATACACCTGAAGAGATGGCAGGCAGAGCTTTAGCGGATAGGGGGCTCACGATTGCTTCTATGGAATCGTGTACAGGAGGACTGCTTTCTAGTGTGTTGACGGATGTTCCAGGAAGTTCGGATTATTTTAAAGGTGGGCTAATTTGTTATGATGTAGATTCCAAGCTAGAGAATGGGGTCCCGGATAATATTATAAGTAATTATGGGGCAATTAGTAGAGAGACTGCTTTGGCAATGGCAAAAGCGGCAAGAAAAAAATTCAAGGCCGATATCGGGATCGGAGTGACAGGGGTGGCTGGGCCTGGTAAGCAAGAAAGAAAACCCGTGGGGACAGTTTTTGCAGCCATTTCCATGGATGGAAAGGACAGGAATTTCGCGATGAAACTTCCTCCTAGGCGGCCCATTGTGAAACGTCGTGCAGTAGTCGCGATTTTGATTGAATTAACGAGAGTGCTAAAAGAACCCTCGCGTAGGCCCACATAAAAGTGGTCTGGGCCTGATATTTACTAAATTGTGAGTTTTCTATAAAGGTGGGGGAGCCTATGAGGCAGCATAGATATTTCATCTAAAACTTCGTATTCCATATCTCCACACATTGTTTTAAGGTAATCATGACCAGTTTTATCAACGGTTAGGCAGAAAGGAATAATGCCCAGTCGACGAGCTTCTATGAGGGCCATATGTGTATCATGGACAGCGTATTCTTTTTCCACCCCTTCCCTGCTGTAACCTCTATCTTGGGGTCTGCCATCACTAATGAGGAATAGGATCTTGGTTTTAGTGTCCTGACGGGAAAGTTTAGTCGTAGCGTGACGTATTGCTGGGCCCATTCGTGTAGCATGAAGCGGACTTATCTTGTCGATCCGTTTTTTGACCCCATCGGTCAATGATTCTTCAATATCCTTAATCACGTAAAATTCAACGTTTTCTCGACCATATCCGGAAAACCCATAGATCCCATAGACATCACCAATGGATTCCAACGCTTGCATTAGTAGGGCGACTCCTTCTTTTTCTAAATCTATGATTCGTTTGTATTGACGTCTTACAAGTCCCTCTCTCCGAGATCGTAGCCAGGTCATATATTCTACGGGGTCTTTAGGGGCGTCCATGGCATGATTGATTGGTTTGCCTTCGTCTATAGCCTCCGCTGTGGATGCACTCATATCTAACAAAAAGACTACAGACACGTCCCGTTCCTGCTTATTTCGAAACCAATAGACTTTTTCTGATGGAGTGATGCCAGATCGGAGGTCTATCATAGCTTCTGTGGCAGCATCAAAATCAAAGTCGTCTCCGTCTGGTTGTCTTCTTAACTTCCGGAAGCCTTCTGGCATGACTAATTCGAATTGTCGACGAACATCTAGTAGTAAGGAGGCGTATTTTTGTGTCGTCTCGTTGAAGAATGCAGATTCTCCTTCCTCCACAGTCTTTTCTCGTACTATGCACCATTTTGGTTTGTAATCACCCGCGCGGAAGTCCCACTCATTATAAACATAGGTTTTGGGCTCTTTGGTATCCAGCTCCCCGCCACTCTCTTCTACGTGTTGCATTGGCCCAAATCCTTGGCCCGCCTGAGAAGTAGCTTGAGTTAGACCTGCCTCTCGGAGCATGTTTTGGGCGAACAAGGCGGCAAAGTCCATGTCCTTATTATCGATTTCGGACATTTCAGGATTATCCTTCAACAGTTGTTCGAGTTGGTCTTGGTCCAATTCTTGTTGATCGCCATCCGCAGACATTCCTGTCCCTTCGCGCAATTTATTAAGGGTTTGAACCAGTTCTGGCTTAAAGTCTCCGCGGAAATCAACGGCGTCTGGAGAGGCGTATTCTATATCCTGGACAGGATCTTCTGAGTTCATGTCGTCGAGTTCTTTTATAATTTCCGAAAGCTCGTCGTCTGAAAACTGATCATCTGAATCGAAATCCTCTTCTTGCCAATCGTCATCCGGTTCGTTTGGGATTTTGGTGATGATGTTATAGGCACGAAGGGCACTCTCGGCGGTATCTTCGATCTTGGCTATTGGATCTAGCAGGCATCGTTGGAGTTTAGCAAGGACACGAATTGCTTTGGAATACTTTCTTGGTACTAGCAAGTTGGTGTATTCGTCTAAGCTAAACTGCACCAATATTTCCATGATTGCCTGTTGTACTGGAAGGGCCTTGATTTGCGGCCGTAAGCTGACAGCGTGTTTTTGTATAGAATTGTAAGAAGACTTGATTCCAGGGTATTCGTGTTTGATAAGGAATCCCAAGCGGGCATCTTCGAAGGTGGTGAATATATCCAAGGCAATGCGTCGATTATCGAACTGGGAAAAATAATGGCCCATGTCTGTAATCCATTGATCTTCTTTCTCTACCGCAAAACTCGACGAAGGCAGGGCACGGCTGGGCCGGAGATCATTGAATTGGGTTGAAGGCCGATCATAGGAAAAGTCAAAACTACCGAATTCTAGCCGTGCAACTTGATGGGTTGATACAACTTTATACCAATCGAAGTTACCTTTTTTCGTTGGGAAAACATCCATCATTGCTGGAAGATAAACGTTTTTCCCTTCCGTGGTGGCAATGTCCGCAGAAACCCAGCCCAAATTTTTCCCTGCTAAAGTGGAACTTTCCTTTACTTCTATGTCGGAGCCAGAAAGGCCCGAACAATAAAGGTGGAGTAAATTACTAATTCCCTCTAAGGCAATGCTCGAAGAGAGTCCCTCAAGCATTTGTTCTGAGGTCTTGGATTCGAGTTTGAAATAGGCAAGTCCACCCTCAGGGTTTTCTGACAGGATTCCAACCCCATGATCAAACCAAAAGTCTAGTTGTGGCATAGAAACCCTGTTTATTACAACGCTTAGATTGTTAAGGAAGGCGGCCACTGATGTGGGAGAACGCTTTAGAAGACGCTCGCAGAGGTCCAATATGTGTTCTTGTTCTACGGTTTTTAGGGTTCCTAGCGCAGATCCCCCTTGAGCTAAGAAACGGGGAGTGTCTTTTGCTCCATGTAGGACGAGAAGATTTGTAAGACTCAGGAATCTATTCCTGAGTGGTTCGTCAATGCCTGAAACAGAAGATTCGTATGTTTCCAAAACCCCCTTAATATCACGCCAACTGTTTTCTGACAGTGTTTGCCAAAGAATAAGAAACGAACTTCGTTCTCGACCCATGGAGCCCAGGACTGTGTTGCCTATTGTTAGACATTCACCCGCTAGGTCATACGATCGTGCTGAAAGGCTTTCGATAAGATTGGTAAATGTTTCCAAGTCAGGAAATGACAGGGCTTTTAATAAAGACGGGCTTAGGTCAAAAAAGCTTGTTGAAAGGGTGCTCGATTTCCAGGTTCCCTTATATAGTGACCGACCCAGGGCGGCCCAGCGAGATAAATTGTTGGGTTGAATGTGTTTAACCGCCTCCGGTCCCACTCTAAAATATGCTGCTCCAAGTGTGGCAGAATCCTTAGTCAAATAGGAGCCACTGCGAGCCCATTGTAGAAAAGATGAAAAGGGAAGATATTTTGCAACTTGAGTGCTTGAAGAAACAAATTCCACGGTGGCTTCCCAGGATCTTGTACTATGGTTTGCCATAGCGATGGCTTCGTTCTCCCATAGAGTTAATTCCTTTTGGTTGAAAATCACCTGAAGAACTTGTCTGGATTCCTTCAGCGAATGCTGCAGTTCTGCTGGATGTTCGTCTGCTTTAGCAAAATGATCGTTGTCTAGAGGCTGTTGCATAAAGCCTCTTTATGTTGAGAGGTTTGTTCAATTAATTGTAAAAAGCGGGTAATTATCTTGGCGGTGGCGCCATAGATTAAGTGGGACTTATAAGTGTAGCTATAGGATTTGATCAGACTTTGTTCGACAAGCCTTACTTCCTCCCTCCAATTGCGAGGGTTCTGCAATTCCCCGATGGGTACTTCAAGAATCTCCTCGACCTCTGATTTGTTGGGGAGAAATGTGTAAGGATAGTTTATGGTGCCGACGAATACCCTTAACAGGTATCCCGTTTGTGTAAGAACATCGTCCATTTGGCCCAGGATAGCGATGTCTTTAGATAGTATGCCGACCTCTTCGTAAGTTTCCCTTAAAGCTGTAGCAAGTGGTGTTGAATCATGAATTTCTGGTGTGCCGCCAGGAAAGGATATTTCCCCCTTATGGTTCTGAACTAGCTGAGACCGCTTTTGTAATTGGATGCAATACCCGCCGTCCTTTTGATAAATGATGACAAGGACCGACGCTGGTCGGTTTTGTTCAGATATCATGGAAGTAGGGAGTTTTGATGACAACAACTGTTGTAATCGATCTAAAGTTTTATCTCTCATCTGGGCTCTAGTCAGCAAAAATAGCAGTTACTATTTCTTCGACACTCCTTTGTACTTCAGCGTCGTCAGTTATTCCCCAAACCACTGCTACATGACATGCCCTTTTGGGTGAGATACCTTGAGAAATAAGCTTGCCGGCATAAATCAAAACTCGAGTACTAGCCCCTTCTTTGAGCCCATGATCCCGGAGATTTCGGACCTTTTCTCCTAGTTTGGCAAGAGATCGGGCGTGAGCGGAAGTGCATCCGGATTCTTTCCGTATAATCTCCGCCTCTACCTCCGGAGGTGGCGGAGAAAATTCAATCGCTATAAATCTCTGCCTAGTGCTTTCTTTCAGATCTTTTAGTGCACTTTGATACCCAGGATTGTAAGAAATTACTAATTGGAACCCTTTCTTAGCCTCCAGAACAATCCCTTGTTTTTCTACAGGAAGAGTTCTTCGATGATCTGCCAGCGGATGTATAAGCACGGTTGTATCTTTTCTAGCCTCTACGATTTCATCGAGATAGCATATTGCACCATATTTAAAAGCTCGAGCTAGCGGCCCATCCATCCAACGCGTCCCCTCAGCGTCCAGGAGGTATCGACCTACTAAATCGCTTGCTGTCAGATCCTCATGGCATGCAATTGTTATAAGGGGGATTCTATTTTTGGCGTTAGCCTCCTTGTCCTGATTATTTTTGACTATCGCAAGTGGGCGACTTAATCTCCAGGCCATATATTCGACAAAACGAGTTTTGCCGGTTCCGGTGGGTCCCTTCAGAAGAATTGGGATTTGTCCGTTGTACGCAGCTTCAAACAGCTGTATTTCATCTGCTACTGGCAGATAAAAAGGCTCTTTGTTTATATAATATTCTTCTATCGTATACTGGTTGTAAAAAGCGTTGTTATTTTTGGCCATTCTTTCCTTTGTCAGATTATTTGTAGCGGCTGTACCACAAAAACTGGACCCGTTGTTCAAGCTGTTTTAAGGATCCGTTATTCTTTATGATTACATCAGAAAATGAAGATATTTCTTTGGATGTCATTTGCAACCGCATACGTTCCCTGATTTGTTTTTCTGAAAGCCCTCTGTCACGTTTTAGCCTCTCGATGACCCTTTTCGCGGTACTTTGCATCGACCATATCCGATCGACTAAAGACACCCAATCGGCCTCGATAAGGAGAGCGGCCTCCACCACTATTGTATCAGCATTTGTCTTGTTTAGGGCACGAATTTTGTTTTCAGCCATGGACCGGATTCGAGGATGAACGATATCATTCAGGGCCGTCATTGCCTGTGTATTACCGAAAACGATAGCCGCTAGCTTGTTGCGATTTATTTTGTCATCCTTGCTGAGGATATCTAAACCGAATCGCTCTACGACTTTTCTCCACTCCGGAGATCCGGGATCATAGCTTTGGTGACCCAATTCGTCAGCATCTATTACATGAGCACCAAGGAGTTTCAACATGCGAGCAACCTCGCTCTTTCCAGAGCCAATCCCTCCAGTGAGTCCGATTACTAGCTTCTTAGTGTTCACGGGTAAAGGCCTATGTCAGTTTAACAATGGTCTAAGGTGAGGTCAAACTAACTGATTTTTAGCTAAAGGAGGCCAGTCGATGGACTGGGACCATTTGAATTGGTCATAGCGAGCCCCAAATCGCAATAACGCTGTGAGTATTCGCCGCAGAGCTCAGAGAACCGGTGTTCGTATGAAAAGCTTCTTATGGGTTCGGTTGTCATTATCACGGCATCCTCTCGGTTATCGTTATAATATGCCTTACGGATTCCTGTCTTTTTAAATCCGTATTTCTGGTAAAGAGATATGGCTATTGAATTGGAAACCCGGACCTCTAGGGTAACCACTCTACTATTTCGAGATATGGCCGACTCGATACTCCCTATCATGAGCAGTTCACCCAGGCCGTGTCCTCGCCAAGAATTACTAACCGCGATAGCAGTGATATGTGCGTCGTCTGCAAGAAACCAGATGCTTGCAAACCCTAAGGGTAGTTCGGCACGGGTTTCTACTGGAGGACCTTGATGAAACAATTTTGACTGGATTGTTCTAGAAAGCTTTTTGTATAAGTTAGGGCTCTCACCAGGTGGCGTCGCGTAATCAATAGAGTTAGTTGAATGGTTAACCATGGGTGACAGATCTAGATCTGTCACCACAAGATAGGCTATACGCTTGTTGTGCATATCTCTTTTTATTGGGGTCCGTGGCCATAAAGTCGGAAAGGCTTCTTTCTCTATTTCTTCCACAAAAGGGATGTCTCGGTCAATAATAGTACGAAGGGAAAAGGTCATCTGGAAACCCGCAAAATCTTTTTGAAGATGGGTTAATTTTATCACGTAAAATTAGATTAAATAAACGATTTTTTGTTCGTGTTTAGCCCTAGATTGCACTTACATGACGTATTAGTCGATAGTTATGATGATAGAAAGAGCGTATAATCAGGCCACATGCGTATTCTCCTGCGACTTGCAGGCTTTGGACTAACATACAAACGTTATCTGGTACTGGCTCTGGTTTCTCTGGTTAGTGCTAATATCTTGGCGTTAACAATCCCACTAGTGATTGGGAAATCTGTTGATTATGTTTTGCACGAATCGCAAAAAGATACGCTGATTTGGATGGCGTTGCTGTTGTTTGGCTTAGCGATTCTCCGGGGCATATTTAGTTATGGCCAACAATTTTTTGCTGAGGCACTTTCTCATCACGCCGCATATAATCTGCGGAATCAACTTCTAGAAAAGCTACAAGGGTTGAGTTTTTCTTTCTATGATAAAAGGAAAACCGGGGATTTGATGTCCCTCGTCACATATGATGTAGAAAGCACCAGGATGTTTATTAGTTTTGGGCTTACGCGGTTTTTCCAGCTTTCTATAATTATACTTGGTGTTATTCCACTGCTTCTTATTACCCACTTGGAATTGGGATTAGTAGCTATAGTGGCGATACCATTCACACTTTATTCCTCTGCTAGGATAGGAACGAAACTGAGAGTTATTTGGAACTCGGTTCAGCTCAAAATGGCAGAATTGACTACGGTATTACAGGAAAACCTTACTGGCATTAGAGTGGTTAAATCCTTGGGAGCAGAGGAATTCCAGAAAGAACTATTCCATAAACATTCCCTCGAAGTCTCTGAGGAAACATTAAAGGCGCACAAGTTAAGGTTGCAAAATTCAACCTATCTAACCTTTATATATATATCTGTAACAGGAATTATTCTTCTCCTTGGTGGACGCTTGGTAATCAACGGCGAACTTTCTGAAGGCGAACTTACCCAATTCCTTTTGTATTTGGGTCTTATGATAATGCCGGTCAGGATGTTAGGTATGGCTGTAAATACGTTTTCGAGGGCAATGTCGTCAGGCCAAAGGATTTTTGATGTTATAGATTTTATGTCGCCAGTTATTGAAAAACGCGGAGCAAAAAAACTTTATAAAGCTAAAGGCGTAATAGATTTTGAAGGAGTTGCATTTGGTTACCGGAGTGGGTCTCCGGCCCTTACGGAAATAGATTTTCACATAGAAGCAGGTCAGAAGGTAGCAATACTTGGTGCAGCTGGAAGTGGCAAAACTACGATAGTCAATCTCATCCCAAGGTTTTATGATCCGACTAACGGCTGTGTAAGGATAGATGGTATGGATCTGAAGGACTTAACTTTAGCTTCTATAAGGGAGAATGTGGGGATGGTTTTTCAAGACACATTTCTTTTCCAAACCACCCTTCTTAATAACATAGCTTATGGGTCAAATGACCCGAGTCGAGATCAAATTATTGATGCTGCGAAAGCTGCCCAGCTAGATGAATTTATAAACGGCTTGCCCAATGGATATGAAACCGCAGTTGGAGAAAGAGGGGTTACATTGTCTGGTGGACAGCAACAAAGACTTTCAATAGCAAGGACCATTTTGCTTAACCCCGCCGTCCTCATACTGGATGACTCTACGGCGAGTGTTGATGTGGCAACGGAAAGTTTAATAAGAAAGGCACTGAAATCAGTTATGGAACAACGAACTACCTTTATTATTGCTCATCGTGTGACCAGTGTTAAAGAGGCAGATATCATATTGGTTCTAGCGGAAGGCAAGATAGTGGAACAAGGAACTCATGAAGAATTAATTGGTCGGGAAGGATTCTACAAAAAGATCTATGAGCTCCAGATTCTTCCAAATGAACAGATGTTGTTGGACGGCAGAGAACTAGCGCAATGAGGAGGTCTATTTAAGCCGTTATGCATAGATGGGCACGAGAGGAATATTGAACGTTCCTATAACTAATCCAGAGGCATTTGATGCTCGGAGGGGAAGCCTCGGAGAGTATAAGATTTTCTTGCGTCTTTTACGCTATGTATTCCCGTACCGACGATTATTATTTTTGGGCCTTGTTACAATGCTAGTTTATACCGTTGCAGTTGTAGCAGCTCCCTTCTTGGTTCAATTAATGATAAATGAAATAACAGGAGACATGCCCGAAATGTCTACCCTTTATGTCATAGCAGGCTTATATGGTGGTAATGCTGCCTTGCATTGGGTGACCCATTATATTCATCAAATTGCATTCCAAAGGGTGGCTCAGAATGGGCTCGTGGATTTGCGGGATGACATGTTTGGTCATCTTCAGGACCAGTCCATGTCGTTTTATGACGGGGAATCGATGGGTCGGATAATGTCGCGACTACAAAACGACATTCATCAACTGCAAGAGTTTCTATCATCGGTAGCAGTAACCTTTGGAGATTTGCTCATATTATTAGTTATTGTAGGCGTCATGTTGTTTATGGATTGGAGACTGGGTTTAATAACTATGGCGGTCGCACCGGTGATAATTTGGATAATACTGATCTGGCAGACTCGGACATGGCCGCGATTTATGCAAGTGAGGAGGACCCTGGCTATTGTTAATGGGAATCTGCAGGAAAACCTTACGGGAATGAGAGTAATTCAAAGTCTAAATCGTGAGGGGAGGAACTTGGATGATTTTGTTAATAGGTATAATAAAGACCATTTGCAGTCTCAGATAGACTCTAGCCGCCTATCGGCCGCCTTGATGCCTTTGGTTGAAGGGTTTTCTGGGATATCTATGGCTCTTGTCGTGGTAGTTGGCGGAATCATGGTTCTTGACGGTAATCTCCAGATTGGAATTGTTGTGGCATTTTCCCTCTACATTCAGCGGTTTTTCGAGCCAATCAGATTTATAACTATGCAATATACGCAGATGCAGAGAGCATTAACATCGAGTTCTCATATCTTCGAGCTTATGGATAGGCCAATAGCGATACGAGAGAAACCTGATGCCCCAGAAATAGGATCTATCAAAGGTGAAATTGAGTTCAAAAATGTGGATTTCCACTATGTGGAGGGTTTGCCAGTACTGAAGAACATGAACCTTCAAATCAGGGCAGGAGAGACAGTAGCAATTGTAGGAGTTACAGGAGCAGGCAAAACCACTCTTTCTGCATTACTCCTTCGTTTATATGATGTCACAAAAGGGAGCATAAAAATAGATGGTGTTGACGTCAGGGAGATCAATCGGGGATCATTGGTAAATCAAATAGGGACCGTCGTTCAAGAACCATTCCTTTTCTCAGGAACGTTTATCGATAACATTAGATTCAATCACCTAGAAGTAAGCGATCAACAGATAGAAAAAATAGCTACCCTAGTGGGGGCAAATAAGTTTATCGATAAGATGGGCGGATACGATTCAATGGTTGAAGAAAAAGGGGCCAATCTTTCGGCAGGAGAGAGGCAACTAGTAGCTCTTGCTAGAGCATTAGTGTTTGATCCCAAGATTATTATTATGGATGAGGCTACCGCTTCCATAGACAGTTATACAGAATCGGTTATTCAGGAAGCAATCGAAAAGATTTTCGAAAATAGGACAGCTTTAGTTATAGCACATAGACTATCGACCGTTCGTAATGCCGATCGTATCATTGTAATGTCCGCGGGAGAAATCATAGAAGAGGGCAATCATTCAGAATTGCTACGGCAGCAGGGGGTGTACTACGCACTGTACTGGCAGAATTTTAGCAAATAGTTGTGACTCGGCATATATTGAAATGGCACTAGAATTTATACTGCCATTATGTGATAACCTGCATCAACCGGGAGAATTGTACCGGTTATTCCGCTAGACATATCGCTAAGTAAGAATAGAGCAGCATCCCCTATTTCGGAGTGTTTGATGTTTCTCTTGAGAGGAGATTTCTCAGCGTGGATGCGTTTCATTTCTGCGAAACCGGTTATTCCCCTTGCGGCTAAAGTGTTTAGTGGCCCTGCAGAGATTGCGTTTACCCTAATCCCCTTAACCCCATATTCTGAGGACAGTTGTCGTACTTCATTTTCTAGAGCCGCTTTTGCTGTACCCATTATGTTATATCCTGGATAAACTTTGGAGGAACCATCAAAAGTTAAAGTGAGAACTGAGCCCCCGCTTTCCATTAACTTTGATCCTTCGCGGACAAGGGGGATTAGAGAATAGGCAGAGATATCAAGAGCAATCTTGAAACCGTCCCGGTTTATATCCGAGAAAGCCCCGCCTAAATCTTCCCGTTGAGCATATGCTATGCTGTGAACAAGGATGTCGATTTTCCCAAAAATACTTCTAATTTGTTCGAATGCTGACGTTATGCTTGTGTCGCTGGAGACGTCGCATTCAATCATTGACGCATTAGGAAGATCTTTAACTAGGGTTGTTATGCGACTTTTGAGACGTTCGTTTTGATATAAAATAGCCAACCTAGCTCCGGCTTGGGCTAATGTTTGGGCGATAGACCATCCAATGCTACGATCATTAGCGACCCCGAAAACTACAGCGGTTTTATTGGACAAATCTATTTTATACAATGAACTTTTCTCCTAATTATCCAGAAGAGTATAGCACTGACCTGTTATCTAGCTAAAATAGGGCCAGATTTCCTTCAAGAACTTGGCCAGTTGTTTTTCCACATCAAAACTTGCGAATCTGATAATTATTGTTGAAGCTCCGGATTCCGAAAACTCTTGGATGCGCTGTATAGTGAGCTTAGAAGGCCCCCATGGTCCCCAGAGTTGACTCCACATGTTTATGCCGTAATAAGCTTTTAGGAATTGGTCAGCTTCCTCTCTTGCAATTTCAAGATCATCATTTAAATTTATCGTCATATACATAACTTTTTCCATCGCGGCAAAGTTTTTGTTATGGATATGAGCCGCTGTTTTAACGTGGGAACAAATTTGGGCAAACCCATGAGGGTCCTCCGAAATAGTTATGAATCCATTACCAAGGCGGGCAGCACGATCGAATTGTTCTGGCCGTTTGGCCCCTAGATGACAGGCGAATAAAATGGGCACTCCTGTTATTCGAAAACTAGCAAGGCCAATCCCGACGTTAGTAAATTGGTAGTGAGTGCCCTTAAAATCTAAAGAATCTTGGGATAGCAAGCCGGTCACAATTTGTATTGTTTCCTCTAATCTTTTCCCTCTTCCTTTAGGAGATATGCCGGCAGTCACCCATTCCTGTTTTTGAGCTTGGTTAAATCCCCCCCCTGCTCCTACTCCTAATATCAGACGCCCCTTTGATAGAAGATCCAAGGTGGCTGTAGATTGTGCTAAAGCAACTGGAGCCCGTAAGCTTGCTATAAGTATTGCGGTTCCCAGCTTTATCCTGTGAGTTACGGGTACTAAAGAGGCTAAAGTTAGTAGGGGCTCTAGTCTAGGTTTAGCGGTCAGGCTATCACCGACCCAAACTGAGTCTAACCCTTCGGATTCAGCTATCGTAGCAAGTTGAATAATTAGGTTTGCATTTCTTGATTGATCACCAATTATCAGGCCTCGCGTAGGAAGCAAAAGACCAATTTTCGGGGCCGATTCAGACACTTAGATAATTCTCTGTGGTGAGGCGGTGTGTTATACCGGGCGTTAAACCTTCGAAATCCTGAAGATCGCTTGAGGTATCCAAGTCAAGAGTTAAACCCAGGCTATAATTTATTGAGAATGGCAGGAGAAGGGTTGCAGCATCAGAAACATGCTTGCGAAAACTACCAGTGCCTAGCTGAAACCTGAATTTGCTGGGATCAGGCATCAAGATAGCGTTGGTACCGCCGCTCCTTTGGGCAGGAGTCAGAACTGCATTCTTCATGTTTTGGGATGAATCAAGTAATAATTGTATATCCCTGCGTTGCACGTAGGGCAAATCTCCAGGTAGATAAAGGGGAGCCATGCCTAGACTCCATGCCAATTCAAAATGTGTGCGGACACTTTGGTTGATGTTGGTTCCTTTATCGGGATTCCAATCCGCACCGTGTATTTTGGCTACTTGTTCTACTAAGCTATCTGTACCAACAACCCAAATGTCTGATATTACTTCTCTGGTCGTATTGATAGTGTGTTTCAAAAGGTTCAGTACCAACGTTTGTCTCAAAGAATCGTCGAAAAGAGAAATCAAACGCGACTTCGCCTTGTATAATGATTTTATTGGAATGATTACAACAGGTGGTTTGCTTTGATTAATCATGGAATGTTTTTGTTAGAGATAGGACGAATTCGGCCAAAGATATTTTATCAGCTTCAGTTTTCATGATTGTGTTGGTGGTCCTTGTTTCGATACCCAAATGTTTTATAGCATTAAGATTATGCGAGTCTTTGTTGTCCAGGATAAAAATGTCACATAGGTCACGAAAATACCTGGCAACTCCCACTGAAGAGACCTCGTGGCCGAGCTCTAACAGCAACTTTGCGGCGGGTCCTTTGATGGCTTTGCCATCCACTATAGGGCTAATAGCGATTTTAGGGCCCTTGAAATCAATTACGGATTTCCTGACCCCGTTGATTGATAATATCGGATCTACGCTAAGAAAGGGATTAGATGGACAGAAAATCAGGGCGCGAGCTTGATTGAGCCCATTTAGAAATATTGGCGAGGGGGCAGCTAATTTCGATCCAGAAAAATTGATATCTTTAACAAAAGGCTTGCATTGGTATTTAACGAAATATTCCTGAAAAGACAAATCTCCATTTTTTGTCTTGATTCGTGTTCGTACTGGGTCGTCGCTCATAGGAGCAATGATCTGGTTTACCCCTAAATGTTCGCATAGTTTTCTTGTGACTTCGGAAAGAGTAAAGTTCTGTGCTAGCAAATCTGTTCTTCGAATGTGAGTCCCTAAGTCCCGGTCTCCCAAATTAAACCAAGGGTTGGTGCCGTAGGTTAGAAGCATTTCTTGTGCGTTCCAAGTTTCCCTGGATAGCCCCCAACCCCGATCCGTATCGGAGATGCCCGCTAGTGTATACATTATTGTGTCTATATCTGGGGAAACGTGCAGATTATGGAAAATTTCATCGTCTCCCGTATTAGCGATGACCACCAATTCCTTGGGGGGCATGATTTTGGATAATCCCAGAACTAACTTTGCCCCTCCAACCCCTCCGCTTAGGGCGAGTATTGGCGATTTAGTCATTAATCGGAGACGAATTTGCTTGACTAACTTTGGGGTGTTTATACCGATATGTTTCCAATTTAATTAGTTCCTTATAAGTGCCGAAATATTTCTCGGGGGATTCCGTAAGCTGATCCAGCGGGTCGATAGGATCATCGTTTGCTTCGAATATCCTACGTATTTTATATGATGTGTAGCGTTCGGCAGGTTTGCGGCCTACTCCCCTTATTATTCGACGGAATTCGGAGGGGCGTATTAGTTGTCCATGGTTTGCTCCGGCAGCCGTCGAAATGCTTTCGTTGATTAGGCTTCCACCGAGGTCGTTAACACCTGCTTGAAGTAATATTTCGGAAAGACGGGGGCCCTCCTTAACCCATGAAACTTGAATGTTGGGAATCCAATTGTTCAGCATTATGCGCGATATTGCGTGGATTTTTAGGACTTCCATGCCAGTAGCCCCCGGACGCAATCCTTTCACTGATTGGCGGAAAAACATTGGTGCTTCTTGGTTAACGAAACTAAGTGGCACAAACTCTGTGATACCACCAGTTTCCTTCTGGAGATCTCTTATTAGATTTATGTGGCGAGCTTGATGTTCAAATGTTTCTACGTGGCCGTACATGATAGTAGATGTAGTCGGGATGTTTAATTCATGGGCGGTTCTGATTACCTCCAACCACTTATCTACCGTTATTCGGCCTGGCGAAATCTTGTCTCTGAGTCTCTGGTCCAGTATTTCCGCGGATGTTCC
>CAJXDJ010000001.1 GCA_913052045.1 uncultured Dehalococcoidia bacterium | reverse complement strand
GATGAGCAGAATGAATGCTCCAAAAGTTAGAATAGCTTGGTAGTAAAAGACATATCCTAGACCATAAGACTCTACGATCCAAGATGCCAGTAAGGGAGAAAACGCTCCGAGTATGCTATTCAATCCAAAGAGTATCCCTATAGCCGATGCTTCCGTTCCGGTATCAACTTCATCTAGAACAGCCGCTTGTATAATCTGATGCAGGGCATAGCTAAATAATCCTATCCCTGCTATCAAAATGGTCAGAGAAAATCCGATCCCAACGTGTAGTACTAATGTTGATAATATTGCGCTTAATCCAAGTCCTGGGAGCAGAATAAATTTTCTGTTAAACCTATCTGAGAGGTTTCCTAGGATGGGTGTTGATAGCACCCCCATACCAGACAAAAGAGCCATGTGGAAACCGATGTTGAAACTACTTAATCCTACGGTTTTGGCTAGATAAAATGGAGTCCATACGAACATGGAATTTAGTGCCATCCCTCTTAACAACCCTACAAAGACTAATCCCATGATTATGGGGTTTCTCAAAATCGGGAGGGTCATCCTGAGTTGCTCCTTTAGAGTCCTAGAATGTCCAGAGTTTATGTCTTTACCTATATTCTTTAGGTAAGCCCAAACGAATATTGATGCTATCAACACTGGACATGCATAGATTAACAGCACACCTCGCCAGATCATGAAGCTTAGCAAAGCACCAGCCACAAGTGGGCCAGCGATATTTCCAACGTTAGCACCCAAGCCGTGAATAGATATTGCGAAGCCTCTCCATTCGGGAAACCGTTGTGAAATGGCTGCTGCAGCTGGTAAATGCCAGAGTGCTCCTGGTAGAGCGGTCACAAATACAAGCAACATGAAAACCTTATATGATTGAGAGAGTCCCATGAGTCCATAGAATAGTGCTGCCCATACTAGGCAAGCTGTCAAAATTAGACCCCAGTGTTTCCTTACCATATCTACTACAAGGCCGCCTGGTAAGTTAACTATTCCGAACCCGGCCTGCCTGATGGACGCGACTGTGCCTATCTGGAAGTTGTTGAGCCCCAATGTCGTTGTTATATATGGGAGCAAGACGTTAAAACTTGTATCGACTAAGTGAGTAACCCCATGACCGACAGACAACACTCCTAGGGTCAGTTTTCGGTTTTGGGCAGGGTTGCTGCTACTGATTTGCTTATTTTGGTTCTTCAAGTCATTCTCAGAGAGAATCCAAGGTAAGATGCGCCTAACGCCGTCAAGACACTATCATAATATAAGGTTAATATGCCAGGTCTTTTTGCATTATTGACTGCTTAACCCTGCAATTGGATTCTCAATTTGAACTTTTGAGGCTACTGTGTTCATAATAGCTGCATATGCCGTGTGAACCTTAATCCCGACGATGAATTGGGAACGTTTAACCCTAGCCTTTAGAGTATCAGCATATCGCTGGGTCTGGGGGAGCAACTTTGCTGCAGCCGCTGGATTTCAACCCTTTATGATTGGTCAGGGATGGTTGTTGTATGACCTAACGAAATCACCGTTTATGGTAGGACTTGCTCCTGGTTTAGGCGCTGCTTTCAACTTCGTTTTCAGCCCCCTTTGGGGTTTATTGGCTGATAGGTTTGATCGGCGGAAGTTAATGATGATTGCGCAAATTGCGATGGGATTATCGATCGTAATCATGGGCACATTAGTAGTAATGGATCGCATTGAGGTTTGGCACGTATTAGGCTTATCCGTGATCCAGCGTATGGGAATGTCTCTCCAGCGCACAGCACGAAGTACTCTTATGTTCGACGTAGTGGGAAGCAAGGTTTTCATGAATGCGACTGCTGGACAATTTTTGTCCTCACAGGGAGCTGGTTTAATTGGTCCTGTAGCTGCTGGTTTTATTATCAAATCTTTTGGTGTAGGGCATCTATTTTTGATACTGGGTTCAATCATTATTATCGGTGTATTGATGTTGCTCAAAGTAGAATCAGTCTTAGTGAAGCGTCTACAATCCAAATCTATAATAGATGACCTAAAAGAGGGGTTCAGGTTTGTAAGAAATGATAAACCTATTCGTACGATCCTGTGGACGGTTTTAGTTACTGAAGGGCTGGGTTTTTCCACTTGGTCCATGTTTCCGGTTGTGGCTATCAGTTTGCTTGGTGGTGATGCTGTGACTTTAGGTCTGTTGGGTGCATTTAGGGGATTGGGAGGTGTTATTGGCGCATTATTTATATCGAGCTTCGGAGACATTAAGTTCAAGGGGTCCATTTTATGGGGAGCCGCATTTCTTTTTGGACTGTTCCTCATAACATTTAGCTTTAGTCGTAATGCATTTTTATCGTACGCTCTTATATCGACTATCGGTTTCATGGCCATTATGTACAATACCCAAGCACAAAGTTTACTTCAGATCTTAACTCCGGATGAAATGAGAGGTCGAGTGATGGGGATTCACAGCCTGTTACTTACTGGTATAGGCTTTGGCGCTATGGGCATGGGCGCTATTGCCGGTTGGTTGGGTGTGAATTGGGCCATCTTCGGTGGGGGTAGTCTTGTGGCCATTAACGCCGTTACTAATGTTTCAAAGGCTCCGACTATTAATAGACGGGCTGGTGGTAGTTAGACACTAACACGGCATTTATATACTGATGGGTTTACAATCTTTAGTATCTGGATTCCCCAGGTGAAAGCTGCTTTAAATTGTTAGTAGGTTTGCATAATTAAATGGGACTTTTGACCATTGAAATATGTTAAGTGCACGTTTATGGTCCGAGCATTTCACAATGAGCTATATAATTAGTTAAGTAGTCGACATTGTTAGATGTGGAAAATGTCCCACAACTGGGTTCATGTGGTGAATTTGCTTGGATAGCCTCCATGCTGATCTAAATTTACTATGTAGTGCGTGGATACGATAGGGGTATAACTTTGGATCCAGTGGTTCCGAAAAAAAAGTCCATTTGGTAGCTATAACCAAGGGATATAGAGGTGTAATCACTTGATTACTATCTCAAGATACATCATAATTCTTGTAGCCTTATCCAGAGCTGAGCGACGCCAAGTGGATTATCATCTAGGAGTTACATGGGAACGTTAAAGTATATTTCTTCTGACTCGCATGTGAGAGAGGATGATGACTTTAAGAATATGGTGCCGGTAGAATATCGTCATAGGCTTCCTCATAAGGAGACGATTAATGGCGCGGATTATTCTGTTGTCGAAGGGCGCAAAAAACGCAGATCTGATTTGGCAGAATCTCGAATCAATGACGATGATCTCAATCGTCAATTTAGGTCGGACCCAACCGGAGGAAGGGATATAAGCCGTAGGTTAGAGGATCACGCTAGAGACAATGTTGTTGGAGAGGTTATCTATCCTGATGGCATGCTTGCATTGATGGCAAGTCCAGACATTTCTTTTCAAATGATAGTAGCAAAGGCTTATAACGATTGGGTTCATGGAATTTTTGGGCAGCATCCAGGTAAATTTGCCCCCGCGGCTATCCTCCCAACTAAAGATGTAACAATGGCTGTGGAAGAAGTAATCCGTTTGAAGAAGATGGGGTTTCGAGTGGTGAGTTGCCCAATCAGTGTGGAAGATCAAGCCTACAGACTTCCGGTTTATGAACCGCTTTGGAGCATTTTGGAAGAGACCAGGATGATCCCAAGCTTCCACATTTTTACTGGCACCAAGGATCATTTGCCTGAGGGGGCGGGTGACGAAGATTACGGAGGGATCCTTTCGTATATGATCGAGGCTATGGCCGAAGCTATTCAGCCTACAGCCCAGTTGCTCAGCTCTGGGGTCGCTATGAGACATCCTGACATGAACTTTGTAATGGTGGAATGTGGAGGGGGATGGTTGGCTTGGGTTCTTTACGCTCTCGACGAACAATATGAACGAAAGCATATGTGGATTGAACCTAAACTTGATATGAAGCCTAGTGAATATTTCAGAAGACAGGGACATGTTACGTTTGGTGACGACCCTGTAGCTCTAACTAATCTTGGATATACCGGCGAAGGGGCGTTGCTTTGGGGTAGTGACTATCCTCATGATGAGGGTACGTTTCCCCATTCTGAAGAAGTTATTGATCGGATTTTCCAGGGTCTTTCTGAAGAGACAAAAAGAAAAATAGTTTTTGAAAATGCTTCAAGCCTATATGGATTTTCCTAGCTATTTTGTGGAAACTTGAAAGATATCTATGCTTGGTGGTCTGGAAGTAACGTTACATATTTTCTGGTGTTCCAACACCCATTAAGGTCAAGGAACGTCCAAGAACGATTTTTGATGCCTCTACAAGCTTTAGGCGGGCAAGTGTAATGTTCTGGTCTTTGGGATCACTAGACAACACGCGGCACTTTTCGTAAAAATGATGGAAGGCTGTTGCCAATTGAGCCGCATAGTACGGAAGGTGATGTGGTTCTAAGTTATCGGCGGCTTTTATTATTAATTCCGGGAACTTTAGCATCTCTCTGATAAGGGTTAATTCAGTGGTCCGAGTGAGCAATGACACATCTCCATTTCGCCAGCTAATACCCTGATTACTAGCGTTTCTCAATATGCCAGATATTCGAGCATGGGCGTATTGAATGTAATAGATGGGATTCTCTGAAGATTGTCTTTTTGCGAGAGACATATCAAAATCCATTTGGCTGTTAGCTGATCTAGTCAGGAAGAAATAACGACAGGCATCAACGCCTACCTCATCGACCAACTCCCGTAGGGAAATGAAATTCCCTGAACGTTTTGAGGCCTTTACTAATTGACCACCGCGTTTTAGCGTGACCATTTGCGAAACTAAAATATTCAGTCTAGATGGATCTACTCTTAGCCCTAGCATGGCAGCCTTCAGTCGTGAAATATGCCCTTGGTGATCTGCTCCCCAGACATTAATTACCTGGTCGAAACCGCGACTAATGAATTTATTATGATGATAGGCTATGTCTGATGCAAAGTAGGTCGGCGCTCCGGTGGATCGTACGACTACATTGTCTTTGTCTTCCCCCAAAGAGGTAGATGTGAACCAACGAGCCCCATCTCTCTCAGCTAAATAGCCATTATTGTTAAGTTTATCCATGGTTTGCTGATACTCTCCGGATTCATATAGGGTTTTTTCGGCAAACCAGACGTCGAAGTGCACCCCCAAGGCTTCCAGGTCCTTTCTTATCATGTCTACCATCTTGTTTCGTGATAAGTCTCCTATCTGTTTTATGGCGGTTTCACGATCACAAGAGGAGAATTTCAGTCCTTCCTGTCGCAATATTTGTTCACCTAATTGAGTGACATATTCTCCCTTATATCCTCCTGAAGGAAATTCCTTCGTTAGGCCGGCAGCTTCAAGGTATCGGGCGTAAACAGATTCATAGAAGAGATCCATTTGGGTCCCTGCGTCATTTACGTAATATTCGCGAGTTACGACATGTCCGACTGCTTCCAAAAGTGATGCTAGTACCGAACCTATTACCGCTCCTCGGATGTGTCCTACATGGACGGGGCCAGTAGGATTAACACTGACATATTCCACCATGACCTTTTTCACAACGGATCCCGTTACGTTTCCATATGTGTTTTGTTCATCCAAAATAGTGTCTACTTGGAGTGCAATCCACTTTTCGCTAAGACGGAAATTAATAAACCCTGGGCTCGCAGTGTATATCTCTTTGATTATGTGATCTGTATCCAACTGGTCCGCGATGGATTTAGCTAGATTCATAGGTGCTATGCGGGTTGCTTTGGCAAGACGGAGTGGAAGACTGGTTGCATAATCACCATGTGATGGATCAGCAGGATGTTCTAAGAAGATTTTTGGTAATGTCTCCAGCGGCAAGGAGCCCTGAGTTTTGAATTTCTCCAAGGCTGCCTGAATTCTATCTGTAATGAGATCTCTGATTAAAGGGGACACGGAATCTACCTATTTTTGGAAAGTGGTATAGTAGCATAACTATGTTTATGCTTCTATAGTTAGGGGTGCCAGTTGAACTCCCTTGTGCACCAGATTTATAGGTATCACTATTGGGAACTACTAATCACCCGACTACTCCTGTAAGATCCCCTCTGAAGCGAAACACCTCTTTTGCTAATAAGAAATTGGTTTCGTTCGTTAAGGCTGGATCTTTCGCCAAAATGTTGGATGCTTCTTCCCGGGCGAGTACTAATAGATCCTGATCTGTGAGCCGTGCCAACCGGAGGTTAGGAAGTCCGCTTTGCCTGGTACCGAACAGATCTCCGGGCCCCCTGAGGCCGAGATCTATTTCGGCTAATTTGAAACCGTCATGTACTGTTTCCATAGCGACTAATCGTTCACGGGCATTGGTGCTAGGATTATCTGATAGGAGCAGACAATAACTTTTGTGAATGCCCCTGCCTACTCGTCCACGGAATTGATGAAGTTGTGAGAGCCCGAATCTATCGGCCGTTTCTATTAGCATGACTGTGGCATTAGGTATATCAATGCCTACTTCTACTACAGGAGTAGAAATTAGAATGTCGATTTTTCCTTGCTGAAACAGATTCATCACATCTTCCTTTTCTTTAGCCTTCATTCGCCCATGGAGCAGACCCAAACATAGATCTGGGAATATTTCAGCTTGAAGATGCTCGAATCCCTGTATGGCTGCTCCAGATTCAATGGTCTCAGATTCTTCTATTAGGGGAAATATAATGAACGCTTGTCGTCCAGAATTTATTTGATCACGAATGAAACCATGTGCTGCGTCCCGTTTTCCATGGGGTACCCATTTGGTTAGAACTTCTTGTCTGCCAGGTGGCAATTCATCTATGGTGGAAATATCTAAGTCTCCAAACAGTGTCAGAGCTAATGTTCGGGGAATTGGGGTAGCTGACATAACTAATAGATGAGGAGTGGTCATTCCCTTGGCTCTAAGTTCGGATCTTTGCATGACACCAAAACGTTGTTGTTCGTCTACGATTGCTAGTGCTAAGTTCGGTACATTGATAGTATCTTGTATCAGGGATTGAGTCCCAATTATGATGTCTAGTGATCCCGAGTTCGCCAAATCCTCGAGTTTCTTGCGGGTAGACTTTTTTGTACTACCAGTAATTAATCCTATAGAGATTGGACTAGAATGCGGGGATATTTGGGTTTTTATTAAGTTGTCTTGATGTTCAAGGTCTGGAGCGTCAGATAAAAGTTTTATTGATGTAGCAAAATGTTGTTCTGCCAATATTTCGGTTGGTACCATGAATGTGCCTTGGTAACCATCTGAGACAGATGCTAGTAGGGCAGCTAATGCTACTACAGTTTTCCCACTACCCACTTCTCCTTGTAATAATCTGCTCATTGGAATAGTTCTGGTTTTCATGTCGGTCAGGATTTCTTCTACACATCTTTGTTGTGCGGGTGTTAGATCGAACGGTAGTCTTTTTAAGAACATTGAAACTAATTGGTTTTTGTCGTTTATCGGAATAGCAGTTCCAGATTGTTGCCAATCTTTACGCTGCATGTGTACGGCAAGTTGTAATAGTAGAAGTTCGTTGAATGCCAGACGACGACGAGCTTGTTCGAAGGAATGAGGGGTATCTGGGAAATGGGCTTGACGAATCGATTTTGTTAGAGGATTGAGCCTGGTGCGTTTCAGTAGAGTCTTGGGGAGAAATTCTTTGATCGATGAAGACCAACCGTCTACGGCTTGCCAAACAATACGTCTCATGTTTCTAGCTGTTAGCCCTTCTGTCAGTGGATAAACAGGAACTAGGCGGCCCGTATGGATAAGGGGAGAACTATGAGATATGATCTCATAGTTCGGAGATTCCATTAGGCGGTCTCTGTTGAAGAAATCTAGCTTGCCACTCAAGATTATCTTTGACCCGGTGGGAAATTGTCTGGCCAGATAACTTTGACCAAACCATATGACTTTGATATTGCCGGTTTCGTCTCCTACTAAAGCCTCAGTTGCCTTGAGGCGTCCACTTTTCCCCAAAGAAACCACTCTAGCCTCCCAGACAGTCACTTCAACTGTGAAATGCTCTCCGGGGATCAGTTCTGAGATTTTGGCACGACGAGTGTAGTCCAAATGACGACGGGGAAATAAATAGAGTAAGTCCTTTACTGACTCTACATTCAGCCGGGCCAATTTTTGGGCTGTTTTGACATCTACTCGTAAAAGACTAGATATTGGTGTCTCCTCAGGAGAGGAGGTTCTAGATAAGGATTCTTTGGTCTTGGCAGAAGTTTGCTGGAATTGTGTCCGTTTGCTGGTAGGTTTTACTGGTTTATTCGGGAAATGCTCGAGCCATTGGCGGGCCCATTCCTGCCTAGTTCGGGGAGTCAACGAAGAATAGGGCTGTGCTAATAGCCTCTTCGCTATGGGGCTTCTGGGGAAAGCTGATATCAGATCTTCTCTCCAGTGCTCGATGAAAAGGTCTAATCCTCCAGCCACTGCTTTGTTGTCAAAACCGCGTTTTTCTTCCAAACTAAGGATGTTTTTTAGAGTAGCCAGATCCAACTTTGGGTCAGGTTTTTCCATGTCTAAAGTGTAGCATGGTGATCGTCAAGACCCAAGAATTGGGTCAATCTAACAGACATTAATTGATGAAATTAGGATTTGAGAAATCCTAATCCGAGGGCGCCTGGGCCGGCATGAGTTCCAACAACTGGTCCCAGCTTACATATGGTGATGGTTTTAAGATTAAGCTGTTTGGTTAACGTGTCTTGCAAAGACTGGCAATCTTCGGGAGTAGTGTTGTGAAAAATGAACATGTCTTCTATGTGTCCTCCTGCGCTTGCCAGTTCGGCTAATCTATTGATAGCTTTAATTCGAGTCCGTACCCGTTCTAGTGGGCGTACTTCGCCTTCTTCCAATGTGAGTATTGGTTTTACTTTAAGCATCGAACCTAAAAAAGCCGCCGCTTTGCCAATGCGTCCGCCCTTTTCTAAAAACTCTAATGTATCTACAACCACATAGAGTTCAATTCTGCTTCGAATATTTTGTATCAAGCTTAGGATATCATTTAACTCTCTAGTTTCTTTTATGGCTTGTGCCGCCTTCAATACGGTTAGACCCAGTCCCACGGATACTTGTTGAGAGTCTACAATTTCTATAGGTGCATTGGGCCCAATAGCAGCTTTTGCTTGCAACGCTGCATTGTAGGTTGCACTAAGTTTTGATGAAACATGTATTGAGATAATTTGTGAGCCGGCATCTACTATTGGCTTATAGACTTCATAGAAGTCTTGTACGGAAGGTTGGGACGTTGTTGGTAGATTATCATCGTTAGCAAGGGTTTTATAGAAAGTAGTGTGGTCTATGTCTATGCCATCCCTCAGGCTTTCAAGTCCATCAGTCGTTTTAATGTTTACATAAAGCGGTACAACCGAAATTTGATATTCTTTTGTTAAAGTATCTGGTAAATCTGCTGTGCTGTCGGTAACGATTTGAATTGTCATGATCACTCCAAGGAAACTATGTAATTATAATGCGGTTGCCCACCGTAAACCAGTTCCAACTCTAAATTTGGAAGAATTCTTTGTAGTAGGTCGGAGGTTTCTTGTGCTTCGTCTTCGTTTGTTGTGTGCCCCCAATATAGCGTTACAAGGCTGACTCGAGGTAGTTCACATTCCAATATTCCTTTTTTTAGGACCTCTAGTGTAGTCTCGCCCGTCACTATCATATTACCTTCGATCCGTCCAATTATTTGACCTTGATCTATATCGGTGCTGTTGATTCGTGCACTTTTTGCCGCTCGAGTAATTTCTAGGGTTTTTACGTTGCTAATGTTTTCTTTCATCGAACTTAGGGCATCTTCAACAGAAACCTCAGGGCTGTAACCTAAAAGTGCTGATATCCCTTGAGGGATGGACTTTGTGGGAATACATATTAGTTCTACCTCAGTCATGGACGCGGCTTGTAAAATGGTTGGAATCACGTCGGAGTTGTTAGGTAGCACTGCTACCCGTTTTGCTCCAATACTCTCAACACCAGAAATTATTTCTTGGGCACTTGGATTCATTAAATCACCACAATTGATTACGGAATGACATCCCAAATCTTTAAGAACATCTGTGAATCCAGAGCCGACACAGATAGCAAGTAAACCTAACCTGGGAGGTTCCTGATGTCTAAGTCCTTGAGCTTTGAACTGTTTGTGTTGAGAATCTATATCGTCCACATGAAATTGTCTAGTTTCACCGAACCGGGAACAGGAATCTAAAGCTTTCCTGGGCTCTAGAGTGTGTAGGTGAACCTTTATTAGAGATTCATCGCCAATAACTGTTACAGAATCTCCGAACTCTTCAACTGCAAGCTGTACCTGTTTCATATCCATAAGCTGTCCTTCGATAATAAACTGGGTGCAATAGCCGTACGTGCTTTCGTTAATTGCAGAAAGGAAAGTAGGGTCTACCTTAGGGTATCCATCGATTTCAATTCCGGTGGGAGACGCCATATTAATCCTTAGTTTGTTTGGGTCGTTACCTTTGAAGTGACAAATGAGACCTTCTAACATTACTACTAGTCCTTGTCCTCCCGAATCAACCACACCTGCCTCTCTCAGTATGGGTAGAAGATCAGGTGTTCTTTCCAACGATTGGTGGGCTTCTTGAAGCGATGCTTCAAGAACAACCATTATGTTTACGGAATTTATGGCTTGCTCTAGAGCTTTATTTGATAGCTCTCTTAGGACGGTCAACATTGTTCCTTCCACAGGCTTAGATACGGCGTTATATGCCGAGTTGGATCCAGATTGGAATGCTTGTGCAAGTAGAGTGGCGTTACAATAAGAATGGCCTTGAAACTCTTTAGTCATTCCTGACAAAAATTGAGAGAGAATTACTCCGCTGTTACCGCGAGCTCCCAACAAGGCTCCCCTTGAGATTTTTTGAAACACGGCAGATAAATCTGAACTCTTAGGGTCTTTCGCCTCTTTAATGACGGATTGCATAGTCAATAACATATTTGTTCCCGTGTCTCCATCAGGAACTGGAAAAACATTGAGTGCGTTTATAAGATTAGAATATCGTTCCAGGCACAAGGTGGCTGTTGAGAGGGCAGAGATGAACTGAAGACCGTCTATTCTATCTAGAATTATGTTTTTACGATATGGTATTGCATTCTCCTTGTCTTAAACCTAGGTCATCTGATACTATTCTAGTCTGAATTCTAAGCTAATAGTGAAAGTAGGGTCAATTAGAGGGAGCATCCATGAAGTGCGAGTTCTGTGACAAAAAGGGCATGGCTGGTAACAATGTCAGCCATTCCAAGAGACATACAAAAACTCGTTTCCTGCCGAATATTCAAAAGCTGACTATTCAGGTAAACGGAGTTTATCAAAGAGTTAAGATATGCACTCGTTGTCTAAGGACGACGCATAAAACTTCAAAAGCGCTAACTAGTTAAATGGCTCCTGCAGTTTTGACCTGAGGTTATTCATAGCTTGACTTATTGATACTTTGTTGTTGAATATAGCGGAACCTGCTACTACGGTATCTGCTCCTGACTTAGCCACCATAGCTGCAGTTTCGGGATTAACTCCTCCGTCTACTTCTATTTCAACGGTATAACCCTTTTCTTGTATGATGTTCTTAAGTTTTGTGGCCTTATTGAGTGCCGAAGGAATAAGGGTTTGACCAGAAAAACCAGGATTAACTGTCAATATCAGCGCGATGTCAATAAAGGGCAATATCTCTTCGATTGCAGAAATGGGGGTAGACGGGTTTAGAGCAACACCTGCTTTTAGTCCGGCTTCCTTGATTCCGTATATTATACTGTGCAGGTGATTGGCGGCCTCGACATGAACTGTTATATGATGCACTCCCGCCTTGATGAAGTTGTTGACGTGACGATCTGGGTCTACGACCATTAAATGTGCATCCAGTGGCAAATTTGTGTATTCGTTTAGATTCTCTATCACCACAGATCCGAATGTTAGATTTGGTACATATCGTCCGTCCATTACATCTAAATGAATATAGTTTGCGCCTGCAGCAGTGGCTTCACGGACTTGGTCTCCCAGGCGTGAGAAGTCTCCAGATAAAATCGAAGGCGCTATCTTGATCGGTGTATTACTCATCGGACACCTCTAGTTGTTGTCTTGCTTCCTTTATAGCGTTACTTACTCTGTTAGGTGCTGTGCCTCCAACGACATCCCTAGATTCCACGGAACTTTTTAGATTAATCAGAAGTACGTCACCGTCAAACGTCTGTGAAAACTTTTTATATTCTTTGAGTGATAAGGAATGGACTTCCTTTTTGTTGTCCCGGGCGTAATCGCAGATTTTGCTTACTATTGTATGTGCTTCTCTAAACGGGAGACCCTTAGAAACTAAATAATCAGCGACATCGGTCGCCAACATTTGACCGGTTTCAGCAGCCCTGGTTATTTTGTCGGCGTTGACTGTCATATTTCCTATCATGGCGCAGAACACTCTCAGAGTTTGGTTAAGAGTATCAACGGAATCGAAATGACCTTCCTTATCCTCCTGCATGTCCCTGTTGTAGGTGAGAGGCAGACCCTTTAGCGTCGTGAGTATTGATATCAAATTACCGTAGACTCGGCCTGTTTTGCCCCTCGCAATTTCTGCGTAGTCCGGATTGCGTTTCTGAGGCATGATACTACTCCCGGTAGTGTGAGTAGCATCTAGAGTTATGTATCCGAATTCTTGTGACGACCATAAGATTAGTTCTTCCGCCAATCTGGATAGGTGCATCATACATATTGAGGCAGCCAGTTGATATTCTATCAGGTAATCTCTATCGGACACAGCATCCATGCTGTTAGCGCTGATTCTTTTGAACCCTAGCTTTGAGGCCACAAATGATCTGTCAATAGGATAAGGGACTCCTCCGAGTGCTCCGCTCCCCAGGGGAAGAACGTCGGAAGTATCATAACATCCACGGAATCGAAGTTTATCTCTCTCTAGCATTTGAAAGTAGGCAAGCATGTGATGTGCAAAGAGGACAGGTTGAGCTTTTTGTAGGTGTGTGTAGCCTGACATTATCAGGCCACTATGTTCCTCTGCCCTATTCAAAATGCAACTTTGGAGGGAAGTGAGCAATTCCAGACTTTGTATACATGATTTTTTGCAGAACATTCGCATATCTGTCGCTACTTGATCGTTGCGGGAGCGTGCCGTATGTAGCTTTCCGGCCAGACTTCCAACTTTCTCCTTCAGCCGTGCCTCAATGTTCATGTGGATGTCTTCCAACTCGGATTTCCACGGAAACGTTTCATTCTGGATTTCGTTGCTAATTACATCGAGCCCCTCGCAAATTATCTCGGAGTCACGTTTCGGAATAATTCCTTGTTTAGCCAGCATTTTTGAATGAACTTTTGAAGCAAGTATGTCTTCCTGATACAGTCGCCTGTCGTACTGGATGGAAACTGTGTAGTTTGAAATATCTTTGTTCACGGCTAAACTTCTATAACTCTGTTGGTTATAGTCAATGGTATATGCTGTTCGTAATAGTCACGGTCAGCATATGATAGACATATGTTTCTTAGAGCTATTCTTTCTCCTTATGTTTTCTCGTTTCGGTTCTAATTGGCAAACCAAAGATAGATATGAATCCTTCCGACGCCCTGTGGTCGAAGGTATCTCCTCGTTCGTATGTTGCGAGTGTCCGACTGTATAATGCTCTTGGGGATTTGAGCCCCACCACGATGCAGTTACCTTTGTATAACTTCACGCGAACAGATCCAGTCACATTTTGTTGAGTGCTTTCCACGTAAGCATCCATATCCCGTCGGTGAGCTGAGTACCAAAGTCCATTATAAACCACGTCCGCGTACTCCTGAGCTATTAGTTGTTTCATGCGGGATTGATTTTTGCTTAATGTAAGACTTTCCAAGGATTTGTGTGCTGTGAAAAGGGTTAATCCGGCGGGAGCTTCATATACCTCTCGGGATTTTATGCCCACTAGGCGATTTTCCATATGGTCGATTCGTCCTATTCCGTGTTCTCCGGCGATAAAGTTAAGGTGGTCTACCAGATCGATGGCGGTCATATCTTCGCCGTCTATTGATGTAGGGGTGCCTTTGACAAATCCTATCTCTATATAGACTGGATCATCTGGTGTACTGGATATTGGTCGTGTCCAGGCATAAGCTTCTTCTGGAGGTTCTTCCCAGGGATCTTCGAGTTCACCTGCTTCTACGCTACGACCCCAGAGGTTTTCGTCTACCGAAAATCTGCTCTTCTTTACTTCAACTGGGATGTTATGTTGTAGAGCATATTCTATTTCTTCGTCTCTTGACCAGCCCCACTCTCTCACTGGCGCAATTACCTTTAAGTCTGGAGCCAAGGCTCCAACACTTACATCCATCCTGACCTGATCGTTGCCTTTCCCTGTGCAGCCATGTGCTAATGATGTGGCCCCGAATCTAATTGCTGCCTCGGTCATATATTTTGCTATTAGTGGTCTGCCGAGGGCTGTAGCTAAGGGATAACGTTCTTCGTAGATTGCACCAGCTTTGAGAGCTGGAAATACGAAGTTTTCGACGAATTCTCTGCGCCCATCTATTACTAAGGCCTCACTGGCACCGATTTGCAGTGCCTTTGATTTAACGGATTCTAGATCCACCATACCAAGGTCCGCGGTCAAAGTTATAACTTTGGCATTATGATGTTCTTGCAGCCAGCGTACGCAGACTGAGGTATCTAATCCTCCGCTGTAGGCTAATATGATCGTTTCCTTATCCAATTTTTACTCCGGTCATAGTTGAGTTAGAGCCTTCTCGATTCTTTCGATCCCCTGGGTAATTTCTTCGGTAGTGATGTTTAGTGCAGGCATTAGCCGTAGGGCATTGGGCTTAACCGCATTTAATAAGATACCGGCATCGTTTGTTTTCTCTAAGACTCTAGCTGATATATCGTCGTCAAACTCTATGGCAATTAAAAGCCCTCTGCCTCTGATTTCAGTAATGAAAGGAAATCTGGATTTAAGGCTTTCTAATAAATTCATTAGATAATTGCCCATGGTCCGTGCGTTAGCCGCTAAATCATTATTTATTATGTGTTTGGTTACAGCGTATGCTGCTGCAGAGGTAAGGGGGTTGCCTCCAAATGTTGATCCATGATCACCGTACGTCAACGACATTGCATTGTTTGTTGACATAAAAGCTCCAATAGGCACCCCGCCTCCGAGACCCTTTGCCAAAGTCATAACATCTGGTTGTAGGCCGAATTCTTGATATCCGAATAAGCTGCCAAGACGGCCCATACCGGTTTGTACCTCATCTACCATGAAGAGTATATTGTGTTGCCTGCACCAGGTTTGGACATTTTTTAGATAGTCGTCTGATGGTATGTTTACTCCGCCCTCCCCCTGTATAGGTTCCAGGAACACAGCGGCTGTTTTGTCGTTTGTTGCCTCCATAATCGCTGACAGATCGTTAAATTCTACGTGAACGAAACCGCTCGGTAACGGCTTGAATTTTTCTTGGTAGTGGGGTTGGCCAGTTGCCGCCATTGTGGTTAGGCTTCGCCCATGGAAAGAGTTTAAAGCTGTTATTATTTCATACGCTCCATCTCGTTTTGTCATCCCATAACGCCGTGCCAATTTTATAGCGCCTTCATTGGCTTCTAATCCACTATGGCAAAGGAATATTCTGTCTAAGCAGGAGTTTTTGATTAGAATTTCGGCTAGTTTTAGCTGAGGTATTGTATAGTACGCATTTGAGGTTTGGATGAGTTGCAGAGATTGCTCTTGGATAGCCTCGACGATGGTGGGGTGATTGTGTCCAATGTTACATACCGCCCAGCCAGCTGTAAAATCCAAGTATTCCTTGCCATCGACATCCCAGACCGTCGACCCTTTTCCACGTATGATCACTATTGGTTGTCTGCGTACAGTCTGGGCGTAATATTTTTTCTCTAAGTTAATCCAGTCTGAGCTCACTTTATCCTCTCTATTTACGATGGAATTTTCACTATATTATGTTGTTGGGTTAATGTCCAATCAAAGGGTATAAAAACCGAGGTTATTCATAAGACTAAAGCCTCCCGTATACGTAAGAACGTTGAGTTGGTTACAAGGGATCTGGCATATTGATGAATAGAACCATGGGTTTTGGATAGGATTCGAAGGGTTTCTGTCATGAAAGATTCTCTTACCACCAGGAAATCCTTAGGCAGGGTACTTATTAATTGAGCTCTGAATGGATCGGATAGCATCTTCTCCTTCAGTGACTTCCATGGGCCCCTGGATAAAGCGTAGTCACTAACGATGTCTCGATTAGTTACATTTAATAGGCCGAGAACCACGGCTGCTACTATACCGGTTCTATCTTTTCCTGCCACGCAGAAAAATAGACTCGAGTGATGAATATTTTTGGCTATAATTTCGACGACTTTCCCAATCTGATGTGCGGATGTACGATTCTGTAAGATAGAAAGATATGATTCTATAAGATTCGGAGGCGTATTCTGCCAAGTCTCATCTCCCACTAGTGGTATCTTGAAGTAGCTGATACCATGGGCGCGCAAATTTTCCATTTGAAACTTTCTAATTTCCGATGGATTTCTAAGATCTATAATAGCCTTTATATCCAGAACTGCCGTTAGATGTGATATATCTCTCGTTGTGAGGTTATGGAGTTCATCGCTACGGAAAATCTTGTTGAATCGTGTAGTTTTGCCGTCGTATGTTCTATAACCGCCAAGATCGCGAAAATTGAAACATCCATTCAAGATAATGTTTTGTTGTGCATTGATGTGGTTCATAGCTTTGTTTGGGGTTCAAGTTGAATACTTACGGAATATTTTTGAAAGAAAACGTAGTTTAATGAACTAATAGAGACTTTATTCAATTCAATTCAATTCTAGTGCCTAAAGTTGCTCCTTCTATACATTGTCGGAGTGCTCCTTGCTTTCTTCCATCTATTATATTCGCATGGGATAAACTTTGTGATGCTTTTAGGCAAGCTTCTAGTTTCGGAATCATGCCACCCTTAACAACACCCGATTCGATTAACATCCGAGCTTGTCGTCTGCTTAGACGCGGAATCAATCGTCCCGAGTTATCCATAACTCCCGCCACATCAGTAAGAAAAATTAATCTAGAGGCATTTAGACTTCTGGCCACGTCTCCAGTCACAGAGTCTCCGTTGATGTTTAGCAAGGAACCTGATAATTTAGAATTATCGTTAGCATGGAATCCGATTGGCGCCATTAGAGGCATGAACCCTTTGGCCATTAGTGTCTCCAGTGCCAATGGATCTACCGAGGTTACCTCACCGACAAGTCCCAATTCCGAAGTTTCGGACAATTTGCATTCGAGTATACCTCCATCAACTCCGCTGATTCCTATCACCTTTGCTTTGAGCGAAAGGAGAGAGGCTACTAATTGTTTGTTTATTAGGCCCGTGAGAACTGCTATCACTATATCTAAACTTTGCGAGTCGGTTACACGGTTACCACGAACAAAATGAGGCAAAACACCCTGTCGTTCCATCCACTGGCTAATCACTTTGCCGCCGCCATGGACAGTTACAATTGGATAGCCTTCCTTTTGCAAACCAGCCAAATCTTGAAGTGTTGTGTCGTGCGTTCCAAGTGTGCTACCACCTATCTTCACAACAATAGGACCATTCACTTTGTTCATCTGATAGTTTACGTAGTGTAGGCAGAGTTGAATGTGACGTATTCTTCACTTAAGTTACAGCCCCAGGCCGTAGCGGTTTCACTGCCTAAGTTTAGATTAAGTCGGATTGCCACCTCTGCTCCAGACATGATAGCTACGACTGAGTCTCTGGGAAAAGGTGTAGGAATGCCAGCTTCCATTATGCATATATTGTTTATGTAGAGAGCTATTTTTTCCTCTATGATATGGCATTTACTCCGACCTAGAGCGGCAACTATCCTGCCCCAATTGGGATCATTACCGTGTATGGCGGTCTTTACTAAAGTGGAGCTTGCTATAGTGATTGCTCCGCTACGGGCTTCTTCTCTCGAATTAGCACCTTCAACCTTAACTTCGATTATTTTATTGGCGCCTTCCCCATCTCTTACAATTTCTTTAGCTAAGAATGTGCAAACTTGGTCTAATGCTGCTTGAAGTAGGGACTGGTCTGGCGATTCCTCCAAGATTTCGGGGCAACCGGATTCTCCGTTTGCAAATACGAGTACCGTATCGTTTGTGCTTGAGTCTCCGTCTATCGTAATCATATTGAAAGATTGATCTACAGATTTATTGGCCATTGTTTTTAGGAGCCCTGGCGAAATAGTTGCATCCGTGGTAATGAAAGCCAACATTGTAGCCATATTCGGATGAATCATTCCAGATCCCTTACAAACTCCTCCAATCGTTATAGTTTTCTCTTCATGCTTGAAGCTAAAAGCTATCTCTTTAGTTCGTGTATCTGTTGTAATGATTGCCCGGGCAAGGTCGTGGCCTCCATCTTCTTTTTGTACTATGCAGTCGATCCCTGCCTTGATCAAAGATACCGGGAGTTCTACTCCTATTAGTCCTGTACTACATATAAGAACGTCGTCTTTATCTAGGCCCAAGTGCTCTGAAACCTTTTCAGTGATATGGCTTGCGTCTATGTATCCTTGATGTCCAACGCATGCGTTTGCTATACCACTATTGACGATTAAAGCCTGAGCACGACCGTTAATAGTTCGTTCTTGATCTAGGGTGACAGAGTGAGATTTGAGTTGGTTTAGAGTGTAGAATCCAGCTACAGAGCATGGAGAAACAGACATTAAGATACCGAGGTCTAGTTTATCTTCTGCGTAAGTTTTGAGTCCGACGAACGTTGATCCTGCTGTAAATCCACTGGGAGAGGTGATACTCCCTTGGTCTAATTTTGTTAATCCTGAAATCATGTGTATTTCCTTAGTAACCGATTGTTCTGTCATATCTCGTGGGATCAGGGGATATGGCCTCTGGCAGTTCCCGCATTTTTTAGGATTTTCTACACGGGGAAAAAATTGATACCCGCAGTGCCTACAACCATGCTTCTCCATAGTTCGCCACATGTTACTACATGTTGTGGTAGTGGTCAATTGGGCAAATGAATCCTATCACTAGAAGAAGGCCGAGTCATGGCTTATGATTGATTTGACTATATTGAGGTTTGTGCCGGAGATAGAGCATATGATCAGTATTATAGGTGGGACTGGATTAGAAGGTAGGGGGCTAGCAATGAGATTAGTTATTGCCGGCAACCAAATTATCTTGGGATCTAGGAGCAAAAATCGTGCAGAAACGATTGCAGATGAGATTCGGCGGTTATGCCCTGGATCTAAAATAGAAGGGGCATCTAACCTAGAAGCAGCGCGTAAAGGCACAGTGGTATTTTTGGCCGTTCCCTTTGTGAATCAGATGGATGTTTTACAAGAGCTGAAGATGTATTTAACTGAAAAGTTGGTGGTTACTGTAGTAGTGCCTCTCAAATTCCAAGGTGGACGTGCTATATATGTGGATGTTCCCGAAGGTTCAGCTGCTGCTCAGGCTCAACAGATACTATGCACTTCTAAAGTAGTGGCGGCTTTTCAGAACCTTAGTGCTCACGATCTGATCAATCACGATAGTAAATTAGAAGGGGATGTTGTTATATGTTCTGATGACAGTCGTGCGAAAAGACTAATAATGGAAATGGTAGGCACAATTCCTTCACTGCGAGGTGTAGATGGGGGCGGGCTTGAAAATGCCAAATATGTGGAGCAGTTAACGGTATTGCTTTTGAACATTAATCGAAATTACAAAGCTAATGTCAGCATAAAATTGATTGGGATTCAGGCGTAATAGAATTTGACATGGTTTTAGTTTAATGTGAACATGGTAGCTTAGAGTCGTGAGATTTGTCCTGTGGGGGAGCTCGGAGAGCCGGGCTGAGAGGGCGGACCGAAATGCCGCTGACCCTTGCGAACCTGATCTGGGTAATTCCAGCGGAGGAAGTTTGGTTGTTTGCGATAATATTAAGGACCGCCTTTTAAATCTAAGAGGGCGGTCTTTTTGATGAGAACATGAAACTCCAAGTCCGTAACCTAGAAAAATGTTTTACAGATAAAGGGACTTATGTCAATGTTTTGGCTGATATAAACCTTGATGTCTACGATGGTGAATTTGTTAGTGTGATAGGTCCAAGTGGATGTGGTAAAACCACTCTTTTAAATTGCATTTCTGGCCTAGAAGAACCGGATTCGGGACTGATTAATATCGAAGGTGAGGAATCTCAATCAAGATTGGGAAGAGTCGGATATATGCCCCAAAAGGATCTGCTGTTCCCCTGGAGAACCGTATTAGAGAATGCACTCCTTGGGATGGAGATTAGGGGCCATTCTCGGATCGAGTCTCGTAAACGGGCCGGAGAATTAATGGAGAGATTTGGTTTAGATGGATTTGAATATAAAACTCCCTCAGTCTTGTCTGGAGGTATGCGTCAGAGGGTTGCCTTTATGAGAACTTTGATGACTGATCAGGAGTTAATAGTGCTGGACGAACCTTTTGGTGCACTTGATGCGTTTACCCGACATCAGATGCAGGAATGGTTGGTGGATATTTGGAGTTCTATGGGCAAAACGATAATTCTCATCACACACGATGTCGATGAGGCGTTGCTTCTTTCAGATAGGGTCATCGTTTTAACGGCCCGACCCGCCTCGGTTAAATTAGTTGTGAATGTGGGACTGCCGCGACCACGCCGTTATAGGATGGTAACCGATACGGCATTTATCGCGCTAAAGGAGCAATTGATACGAGCACTTTGGAGCGATGAAGTATAAGAGTGACTAAATTTATTATGAGGATATCGTCCTATTTGAAACCCGAAGCGGGTTTTGGAGTTGCTAGTAGAGATATTGGCCGCTTGGTCTTGTATCTAATTCCACCAGGCATAATCACTTCTGTGTTTGTGATTTGGGAATTATCCGTAAGTCTGTTTGACGTTCCAGTTTGGCTATTACCTGCCCCATCCGATATTCTAGTTGAGGGTAAAGAGAACTATTCCTTGCTTTGGCATCATACTTTGGTGACACTAAAGGAAGTAGTGTTTGGGTTTCTTGTAGCTTTGGGAGTTGGTTTGGTATTGGCTTTTTGCATGGTGTTCTCACGTGCATTTGAGCGGGCTGTCTACCCATTTATTGTTGCTTCTCAGACCATTCCGATTATAGCCATTGCTCCATTATTGCTTATTTGGGTGGGATATGGGATTACTCCCAAAATCATCGTTGTCGCTCTTATTTCCTTCTTTCCAATAGTTGTCAATACTATGGATGGATTCAAGGCCGTCGATAGTGATGCAATGAACATGATGCGCACTTTTGGGGCCAGTCGTTGGCAAATATTTCCCAAACTACAACTGCCAAACTCATTGCCTTATCTCTTCACTGGTATGAAAATAGCTATTGTCGTCAGTGTTATAGGAGCCGTAATTGGTGAGTGGGTTGGTGCAAGTGAAGGTTTAGGGTATTTGATGACTAGATCGATACCACAATTTCAAACCGATAGAGTTTTCGCTGCAATGTTCATTCTTTCTTTCCTAGGAATTATTCTTTTCATGTTAGTAATAGCATTGCGCCGGGTTATCGTACCATGGTATCAATCTGAGGAATACAAATCGTAATCTACAATGAATGGAGTAGGAAGATGAAGTTAACCATCATTATTCGTATACTTGTATCATGTTTGATCTGTGTCTTTTTAATTGGATGCGAAATGGGATCCGATTCGGACCAAGAGTCAATGCAACAAATCAAACTGGTCTTGGACTGGTTCCCGAATGCTAATCATGCAGGGTTATTTCTAGCCATTGAGAAGGGGTATTTTGCAGAAGAGGGGCTAGAAGTTTCGACATATACTCCTGAGGACCCAGCGTCCATTCTTCAAACAGTGGGAACTGGAGCGGATGATTTTGGTATAAATTATCAACCTGATTTACTGTTAGCACGAGATCAGGGAGTACCAGTAATATCTGTGGCTGCGATTGTTCAGACTCCCCTGAATTCTGTAATGACACTTCGTAGTTCTGGGCTGAAACGTCCACGGGATTTAGATGGTAAAAAGATAGGTTATCCGGGCATCCCTCTTAACGAACCAATGTTGGATACTATGCTCAAGTATGATGGAGTGATGGAAGGGCTAGAACGGGTCGAACTCGTGAACGTAGGATTTAACCTAGGGGCAGCATTGATTAGTGGGCAAGTTGATGCATGCGTAGGTTGTTTTTGGACGTATGAATCAATAGCTATGAAGAATCAAGGATTTCCAGTAGAAATCATGAAAATGGAAGAGTGGGGTGTTCCTTCATACTACGAATTGATTTTGGTTACCAACGAGGATATGCATGAGAAGGAAGGTAAAACTGTACAAAAATTTGTAAATGCTATTATACGAGGGTATACGGAAGCGTCTAGGGATCCACAAGCTGCGGTCGATAGTCTGATGCGGGCTTATCCCGAGATAGATCCTGAAATAGATAGGCCAGGAGCAGATTTATTAGCACCACTTTGGAAGGGAGATGTCGCCAGGGTAGGATGGCAGAGTCAAGTAAGATGGGAACAATTCTCCTCATGGATGCAGAATAATGGGTTAATAGATAACAATATGGATGTTTCAAAAGCGTATTCAAATTCTTATGTAGCAGAGGTGCCTTCTGGAAATCTAGACTAGTACGATACATCGTGGGAATCGGTTTTGGATAGATAGGTCTATCCATTATAGGTAGAATTTGTGGTATCAGGAGTGGTTGTGGCTAAAGCATTCACAATACCAAGAGTATTGACCATTGCGGGTTCCGACTCGGGCGGTGGAGCAGGGATTCAAGCTGACTTAAAGACATGTTCAGCATTAGGAGTTTACTGTTCAACGGCTATAACGGCTGTGACGGCACAAAATACACTTGGGGTCACTAAGATTAAGGAGATGAGCCTAGAAATGGTTGATGCCCAGATAAATGCAGTACTTGGCGACATTGGTGCTGATGTAGTGAAGATTGGTATGCTGGCCAATACAAGAATAATTCAGACCGTCGTAAAGACTTTAACGGCACATGGTGTTGAGAAATTGGTTGTGGATCCCGTTATGGTAGCAAAAAGCGGCGATCGACTGCTTCGTGAAGACGCTGTGAATCAACTTTGTACTAAGTTGTTACCCTTAGCAACTGTCGTGACACCGAACATACCAGAAGCTGAAATAATTACAGGAAGGTCGATTAAATCAACCTCAGATTTAGACAAAGCTGGTTTATCTATACTATCTATGGGTGTAGGAGCCGTAGTTATAAAGGGCGGGCATATGTCGGGTGCTCCCATTGATACATTGTTTACGGTTGAAGGCAAATTGGAATTTTCTGGGGAGAGGGTGGATACTCGGAGTACGCATGGAACGGGTTGCACCTTTGCAGCCGCAATTGCCGCTTGTTTAGCTAAGGGATTTTCGTTGACCGAATCTATTATGGAAGCAAAGGCCTATGTGACAGGAGCGTTAAGAGCGGCAACCACACTGGGCCATGGATTTGGGCCAGTTAACCATTTTTTCAGATGCCATTTCTAGTTGCTGGTTTTAGGGCTTCCGGGTTAGCACAATGGATAAGGGAATCTCCTCTTATCCCCTGTAGGAGATTATGAGCGGCAATCATAGTCATCTTTTTTCTGGTGGATTCTGTCGCACTTCCAAGGTGAGGTGTGATTAGGATGTTGTCTAGTGTCAGCAGAGGATCCTCTGGGGCTAATGGTTCGGGATCTGTGACGTCTAGTGCTGCGTAGGCAATGGCACGACTTTTTAGAGCTAAGTAGAGTTCCCTAGAGTTAACAATGGGACCTCTTGCCGTATTGATTAAAATAGCTGTGGATTTCATCAGGTTAAATTCCCTTGCTCCTATTAGGTTTCGTGTGCGGTTTGAGAGGGGACAGTGAATGCTCACAAAATCGGATTGTCTTAACAAAGCATCTAGACTGGTATATCGAGTGCCGAATTTGGCTTCAACTAAAGGCTTTCTGGTAGGATTGTTATATAGAATTTCCATATCAAATGCTTTGGCCCTCTTGGCGACTTCAGCCCCTATCCGGCCCATTCCTATTATTCCCAATGTAGAGTGATGGACTTCTGATCCCAACCAAAAGAGTGGATGAAATGCTATTTTCCACTGTCCGTTTCTAACCCAACGGTCTGATTCGGCAAGCCTGTGAGCTGACGCTAATAAGATCCCCATGGTGTGATCCGCGGTGACTTCTGATACAACGCCAGGTGTGTATCCAACGGGTATTTCCCGTCTTGTGGCTTCGACCAGATCTATATTGTCGAGTCCAACAGCAATCTGACTGATTACCTTCAAATTTGCAGCTACTTTTAGGAACTCAACATCTATGCGGTCCATCACGTTAGTCATTATGCCATCCACATCGTTCGCCCGATTACAAAGCAGTTTGTGTGGAGGAGGTGCATCCTGTTCCCACAGGTCTATATTACATTCCTCGGCTATTAACGACAAAGCCTCATCGTGTACTTTTCTGGTTATGAAGACAGTGGGTCTACTCACAGGAGATTACCGAGCTCCATAGACTTCAGGGTTCGCGCAATTTGGCAGGCGTTCACCATTAAGGCCTGCTAAAAGATTCTGGGCCGCTAAATTTGACATAGCAAGGCGGCTGGAAAAACTAGCGCTAGCAATGTGTGGGACGACAATGCAATTATCCAAAGAAAGGAGAGGATGGTCCTTCTGTAACGGCTCTGGATCGGTCACGTCTAGTCCAGCTGCGAAAATTTCCCTTTTCTTTAGCGAGTTATACAGGGCGGCATGATCTACTATGGATCCACGAGCAGTGTTAACTAAGACGGCTGTTGGTTTCATGAAATGAAATTCTCGTTTGCTAATCAGGTGATGAGTTTTTGGTGTTAGGATCACGTGTAGACTTATAAAGTCGGATTTGGCTAATACTTCGTCTAAGTCGCGGTACTTTAGATTAAATTCCTGCTCGTCTTCCGGACTTCTCCTATTTGGATCAGTGTAGAGAACTTCCATATCAAATCCCCGTGCTCTTCTGGCCATTTCTAGTCCTATCCGACCCATTCCGACGATGCCTAAGGTTGCTCCATAAACATTTGGCCCCAAAAAGTGCATAGGATGCCATGTCCGCCATCCGCCTTCTTTAACAAAGATTTGACTTTCTACTAGTCTCCTACTTGATGCCATCATTAATAGAAAGGCCATATCGGCTGTGGCAGCGTTGAGTACGTGAGGGGTGTGCCCAATGGGTATAAGGCGACGAGTAGCCTCTGCTATGTCTATGTTGTCATAACCCACTGCAATTTGACTGACAACACGGAGTTCCTCTGCTGTTTTGAAGAATTCCGCGTCCAGCTCATCCGTTAGAAGTGAAAGTATCCCCTGACAATCTTTTGCCTTTTCTAACAAGATGTCTTTTGGTGGCGGCAACTCGTCTTCCCATAGTTCCATATGGGTTTTGGCTGCTATCATATCGAGGGCTTCAGGAAAAATTCGACGAGTAACAAATACTTTAGGTTTGGACACGAAGCCCTCCGGCAGAAATTTGTGCCATTATATCCTAG